>JAJRRX010000239.1 GCA_024279075.1 Alphaproteobacteria bacterium
AAATCATTACCTTCCTGCTGTTCATCGGGGCGATGGGTAAATCCGCCCAGCTCTTCCTGCACACATGGCTGCCCGACGCGATGGAAGGCCCGACACCGGTTTCGGCCCTGATCCACGCCGCAACCATGGTGACGGCGGGGGTTTTCCTTGTGGCGCGGATGTCGCCCTTGTTTGAATATGCCCCCGGCACGCTGACATTTGTGACCATCATTGGTGCGACCACCGCCTTTGTGGCGGCGACCATCGGCCTTGTGCAGAACGATATTAAACGGGTGATTGCCTATTCAACCATGTCGCAACTCGGCTATATGTTTGCCGCGGCGGGCGTTGGTGTTTATCAGGTCGCAATGTTCCACCTGTTTACGCATGCGTTTTTCAAAGCGATGCTGTTCCTCGGCGCTGGCTCGGTAATTACCGCCATGCATCACGAGCAGGATATGCGCAATTATGGCGGCTTGCGCAAAAAAACCCCCTATACTTTCTGGGCGATGATGATCGGCACCTTGGCCATTACTGGCGTTGGCATTCCGCTTACATTCGTGGGTTTTGCGGGTTTCTTCTCCAAAGACGCGATTATTGAAAGCACCTTTGCGGCGGGCACGGGGGCTGGCCAATATGCCTTCTGGATGCTGGTCATTGCCGCTGCGATGACAGCATTTTATAGCTGGCGCTTGATGTTTATGACCTTTTATGGCGCTCCAAAAGGCGACAAACACACCCATGATCATGCCCATGAAAGCCCACTTGTTATGCTGGTGCCGCTCGGCGTGCTGGCCATCGGCGCGGTGTTCTCCGGGGTGCTGGGGTATAATTACTTCTTTGGCGAAGGGGTTTTGGAGTGGTTTGGCCAAGCGGTTTATAACAACCATGAAACCAATTCGGTAATCCATGATGCGCATAATGTGCCTACATGGGTTAAGCTCTCGCCGTTTATCGCCATGCTGCTTGGCTCGCTCACCGCGTGGGTGTTTTATGTTTGGAAAACAGACATTCCAGCCAAGCTGGCCGCACGCAACGGCGCGCTTTACCGCTTCCTGCTTAACAAATGGTATTTTGATGAGATCTACGACTTCTTGTTTGTCAAACCCGCTTTCAAGCTCGGCAATTTCCTGTGGAAAAAGGGCGATGGCAAAGTGATAGACGGTGGATTAAACGGCCTCGCGATGGGGATTATCCCGTGGTTTACCAAGTTGGCAGGGCGCTGGCAGTCGGGCTATGTATTTACCTATGCATTGGCAATGATCCTCGGGATCGGCGGGCTGATCACATGGGTTATGATTACACGAGGGATCAACTAAGATGGATAACCTACTCTCTCTGGTGACATTTTTCCCGATGATCGGGGCCGGTGTGATGCTTGTATTTTTGCGCGGTGAAGACGAAATGGCCGTGCGCAATGCCAAGTGGATCGCCTTGGGCGTAACGCTCGTTACCTTTCTTGCCAGCCTTGCGATACTGGGGCAGTTTGACCCCGCCAACACCGATTTCCAGATGGTCGAAGAGCATAGCTGGATCGCAGGCCTGACCTATAAGGTCGGCGTAGACGGCATTTCGGTGCTGTTTGTGATGCTGACCACGCTGTTGATGCCGATTGTGATCGGCGCAAGCTGGAACGTGGATAAGCGCGTCAAGGAATACATGATCGCATTTTTGCTGCTGGAAAGCCTGATGATCGGGGTTTTTGTGGCGCTGGATTTGATGCTGTTTTACGTCTTCTTCGAGGCGGGCCTCATCCCGATGTTCCTGATCATTGGCATTTGGGGTGGTAAAGATCGGGTTTATGCCTCGTTCAAGTTCTTCCTCTACACCCTGTTTGGCTCGGTCCTGATGCTGATCGCGATGATCGCCATGTGGTATGATGCCGGCACAACCGACATCCCGACCCTGATGGACCACACCTTCAGCTCGGATACTTTCACCATACTGGGTGTCAGCATTGTCGGCGGCGCGCAAACCTTGATGTTTCTCGCGTTTTTTGCCAGTTTTGCGGTTAAAATGCCGATGTGGCCGGTGCATACATGGCTGCCGGATGCCCACGTGCAAGCGCCCACGGCTGGCTCGATAATTCTGGCGGCAATCCTGCTGAAAATGGGCGGTTATGGCTTACTGCGGTTCAGCTTGCCGATGTTCCCTGTCGCCTCCTTTCAAATGCAGGATTTTATATTTGCGCTCTCGGTGATCGCGATCATTTACACCTCCTTGGTAGCCTTGGTGCAGGAAGATATGAAAAAGCTGGTGGCCTATAGCTCAATCGCCCATATGGGCTTTGTGACGATGGGGATTTTCACCTTTAACAAGCAGGGCTTAGACGGCGCGATTTTCCAGATGATCAGCCACGGCTTTATTTCCGGCGCGCTGTTTTTGGGTGTTGGCGTGATTTATGACCGCATGCACACGCGCGAGATTAGCGCTTATGGCGGCCTCGCTGTGCGGATGCCGACCTATGCGCTGTTCTTTATGTTCTTCACTATGGCCAATGTCGGCTTGCCCGGCACTTCGGGCTTTGTTGGCGAATTCCTGACGCTGACGGGTGTTTTTCAGGCCAATACATGGGTAGCGGCGGGGGCCACAACGGGGGTTATCCTTTCAGCAGCTTACGCGCTATGGCTTTACCGCCGCGTGGCCTTTGGTGACCTGATCAAACAGAGCTTGCAAGGCATTAAAGACGTGACCACGAGGGAGCGGGTGCTGTTTGCGCCGCTGATCCTTGGCACCCTGGTGCTGGGTATTTACCCGGGTTTTGTGCTCGATCTGATCGGGCCAAGTGTAGATGCGCTGATTTCGAATTTTAACGACGCAACGGCGGGGCTGATGGATGCAGCACCGGCGCTGGCCTCGCATTAGGTGGGCAATGAGATGATAGGCAATTATGCAAATATGATTGGCAGTGATGTAAATGCGATCTTGCCCGAGCTGGTGCTTGTGGGCTTTGCCATGGCGGTTCTGATGTGGGGCGTGTTTGCCAAACGCGAGATCGGCGCGCAGGCGCTGTGGCTGGTGGTGGCGCTGTTTATCGGCGTAGGCGCGTGGATCGCGATTGCGGGGCGCGGCACCGATGAGGCCTTTGGCGGCATGTTTATCAATGATGCTTTCGGGCGCTTTGCCAAGGTGACGATGCTATGGTCGGGCGCGGCGGTGCTGGGGCTTTCAAAGCCTTATCTTGAGCGCGCCAAGCTGCTTAAATTCGAGTTCCCCGTGCTGATCGCTTTGGCGATGGTGGGGATGATGATGATGGTGTCGGCGGGCAATATGATGGCACTTTATATGGGGTTGGAGCTGCAATCGCTGGCGCTTTATGTGATCGCGGCGTTTAATCGGGACTCATTGCGCTCATCAGAAGCGGGCTTGAAGTATTTTGTGCTTGGGGCGATTTCGAGCGGGATTTTGCTTTACGGCATGTCGCTGGTTTATGGCTATACGGGGGCGCTTGGCTTTGCCAGCATTACCGATGTGATCAAGGCCGAGGGGCTGCCGCTGGGGGCGCTGTTTGGCTTGGTGTTTATCGTGTCGGGCATGGCGTTCAAGGTGTCTGCTGCGCCGTTTCATATGTGGACGCCTGATGTTTATGAAGGGTCTCCTACGCCGGTAACGGCGCTTTTTGCCACCGCGCCGAAAGTAGCGGCGGCAGCAATGATTGCGCGCATTCTGTTTGACGCCTTTGGCGGAGCCATTTCCGATTGGCAGCAAATTCTGGCGTTCTTGGCGCTGCTCTCTATGTATGTCGGTGCGATTGCGGCGATTGGGCAAACCAATTTAAAACGCCTGATGGCCTATTCCTCGATCGGCCATATGGGCTTTGCCATTATGGGCTTGGCGGCGGGCTCTGAGGCTGGTGTGCAAAACATGCTCATTTATTTGGTGGTTTACGTGACGACTAATATCGGCGTGTTTGCCTTTATTCTGAACATGGAAAAGGACGGGCGGCCAGTCACCGATATTTCGGCGTTGAACCTTTATAGCCGGGTCGCCCCGGGCCGCGCGCTGGCGCTGTTGGTGCTTATGTTTAGCCTTGCTGGCATTCCGCCATTGGTGGGCTTTTTTGCCAAGCTATATGTGCTGCAAGCAGCGTTTGATGCGGGGCTGGCATGGCTAGCGGTTGCCGCTGTTATTGCCTCGGTGATTTCCGCGTTTTACTACCTACGCATTATTTATATCATGTATTTCGGTGAAGAAACCGAGGCGCTGGATGGCAAAATCCCGATGCTGCATATGGGGCTGCTCGCGGCCTCCGCTGCGGCCATGGTGTTTGGCATTATCAACACTTTCGGCTTGGAAGGCTTTGCCCTTACCGCCGCCCGCGCGCTGCTCGGCTAGATGGGCTGGCCACCGGAACTTGGGCGGGTTGTCCTTGAGACAGTGGATAGCACCAATACTGAGGCCCTGCGCCGTGTGGGGCAGGGCGATATGTGGATCCTCACCCATGCCCAGCCTGCGGGCGTGGGGCGGCGCGGCAAGCGTTGGGAGATGCCCAAGGGCAATTTTGCCGCGTCCCTCCTGATGCATTCCAAAGAGCCGCTGCCCGCGCTGGCGCAACGCTCGTTTGTAGCGGCGTTGGCGCTTCACGAGGTTCTTGACGGTCTTGGCGTGGCAGATATTTCCCTGAAGTGGCCCAATGATGTGCTGGTGCAGGGGCGTAAGTTGGCGGGCATATTGCTGGCCTCATCTCAGGGTGCGATTGTGATCGGCATGGGAGTGAACCTTGTGGCGGTGCCGGATATGGCGAATCTTCCAGAGCATGCTGTTGCGCCTATTTCTCTGCACGAACTGCTGCACAGCCCACCGAGCGATGAAGAATTCCTTGAGCTGCTGGCCCATGCATTCCTGAAATTTGAGCGCCAAATGCGCAGCTATGGCTTTGCCCCGATCCGCGAGGCATGGCTGACCAAGGCCGCGCGTATCGGCGAAGTGATCTATGCCCGCTTGCCAGAGGCCACGCTTTCCGGCACATTCACAACCATTGATGAAACCGGCGCGCTGGTGCTGCAAACGGCTGAGGGGCCGCGTGTGCTACCCGCCGCCGAGGTGTTTTTCTGAAAGGAGCGCTCCCATGCTGCTCGCCATTGATGTCGGTAATACCAACGCGGTTTTCGCGGTGCATGACGGCACGCGTTTCCTCGCCGAGTTCCGTTGCTCTACCGACCATGCGCGCACGGCGGATGAGTATTTTGTGTGGCTCAAACACCTGATGACCCATGAGGGCATTGAGGCGAAAATCAACGAGGTGATCATCTCCTCCACCGTGCCGCGTGTGGTTTATAACCTGCGGGTGCTGGCCGACCGCTATTTTGGCTGCCGCCCGATGGTGGTGGGCAAGCCCGATGTAGATATCGGCACGCCGCCACGGGTGGACCCGAATGTGGGCATCGGGCCCGACAGGCTGGTGAACTGTGTGGCGGGCTATGACCGCTATGGCGGCAACCTGATTATCGTTGATTTTGGCACCGCCACCACCTTTGATGTGGCCGACCATGACGGCGCTTATGTGGGGGGTGTGATCGCCCCCGGAGTGAATATTTCGATGGAGGCTTTCCACCACGCCGCCGCTGCGCTGCCCCATGTGGATGTGTCTCTGCCCGAGAAAGTGGTCGGCACCAATACGGTGGGCGCTATGCAATCCGGCATTTTTTGGGGTTACATTGGGCTGGTGGAAGGCATATGTAAGCGTATCGCAGAGGAACGCGGCCAGAAGATGAAGATCATCGGCACCGGCGGCCTCTCGACCTTATTTGCGCAAGG
>JAJRRX010000240.1 GCA_024279075.1 Alphaproteobacteria bacterium
CCCCTTTAGCTGGTGTGATCAGCAGGGCTGCTACGCGCGCTTTGGCCTAACAGAGGCACAAGTTGAGGCCTTTAAAGTGGGCACCGATGCCAAAATTAACATTTTTGCGGTGACAGACTCAGAAAACCCTGTGCAAGCCACGTTGTCTCTCGTTGGCTTCACTGACGCAGTGGCGGACCTTTCAGTGCGATAACCGCGTTTAGCCCACCAAATGCAAAGGCATTGCTAAGCGTCGCGCTTGGCTGTGCCTTTTTTGCTTTATTGGGAATAATATCTAAATCACAATCCGGGTCCGGCTGATCATGGTTGATGGTCGGGGCCAACACCCCCTCACGCAAAGCCATAATACAGGCCAAAAGCTCCACCGCACCGGTGCCGCCAATCAGGTGCCCATGCATGGATTTGGTGGAGGAAGTCGGTGGGGGATCAGCCCCAAAAACCGCTTTAATCGCCGCGCATTCCACGCTGTCATTGCCCGCCGTGCCGGTGCCATGCGCATTGATATAGCCAATATCCGCAGGCACAAGCCCCGCATCGTCCAAAGCCCCTTGCATGGCGCGCTCGGCCCCGCTTTGGTTGGGCATTACTATATCGCCGGCATCCGCCGTCATGGCAAAACCCGCGACCTCAGCCAAAATAACCGCCCCCCGCGCCTCGGCCACCTCCAGCGCCTCAAACACAAAAATCGCCGCGCCTTCGCCCTGCACCATGCCGTCGCGATTGGCTGAAAAAGGTCGACAACCTGTTTTGGACATCACCCGCAGCCCTTCCCACGCCTTAATGCCGCCAAAGCACAGCATGGCCTCAGAGCCGCCCGCCAGCATCACATCGGCCATGCCAGCGCGAATCATATGAAAGACTTGCCCCATCGCATGGTTGCTAGAAGCGCAAGCGGTCGAGACCGTATAGCTCGGCCCAGTGGCGCCGTGCAGCATCGAAAGATGGCTGGCCGCGGCGTTGTTCATCAAGCGGGGCACCACAAACGGGTGCACGCGGTTTTTGCCCTCGGAATAAACCTTGCGAAAATTCTCATCCTGCGTTTGCAGCCCGCCGCCCGAGGTGCCCAGCACGACGCCGCTTTTCGGCCCCACCAGCACTGCCCCCGATTGCGCCACAGCCTCTCGCGCGGCCAGAATGGCGAATTGCGTAAAACGGTCATAAAAAGAAAGCTCTTGCCGGTTAAAATGCGCGGCCTCAGCATAGCCATGTATTTGCCCGCCAATGCGTATTTGCAGGCGCTCGACATCCTTGAAATCCAGCGCTGAAATGCCAGAGCGCCCTGCCGCCATGCCATCCATAGTGGCCCGTGCGCTCATCCCAAGCGCCGAAACTGCGCCCATGCCCGTAATGACAACCCGCCTCACCTATTTCGCCTCGGCAATCAAGGCTTCGACCGCCTGCACAATACTGGCCACCGAGCTGATATCAAAGGCTTTGCTGCCGGGCTCATTGGCGTTAAACGGCACATGCACATCGAAGCTCTCCTCAATGGCAAACACAGTTTCGACCAGCCCAAGGCTATCGACCCCGAGCTTTTCCAGTGTGTCCTCAAGGGCCACTTCAGAAGGCTCCATCATCGCTTGCTCAGCAATGATCTCGATCACCTTTTCTGCCACATTCACGGCCATTTTGCCCCTCGTATTGTTTGCCAAACCCTACTCATTTCCGAGCAATTTTGAAACCTGTTTTTGCAGCGCGTCCACTTTGGCCACCAGCTTAGGCAAGCGCCGATAGGCCTTGTAGCTCTCCACATTGGCCTCGGCCTTGATCGCTGGATTGCCCATAATAAAGCGGTTTGGCGGCACGTTGGAGGATATCCCCGCCTTACCCGCCGCCACCACATTGGTGCCAATATGCACATGGTCCGCCACCCCCACCTGCCC
>JAJRRX010000241.1 GCA_024279075.1 Alphaproteobacteria bacterium
ATCTTTTCGATATTTGGCAGCTTGGGCATGATCGCTTCAAATATCGGCAGCAGGTCAAGGTCGACCATGATAAAGCGGTCTTCGGCATGGTTGATGATATAAACCAACTGGTCGGCAAACAGGCGTGGGTTTAATGTGTGGTTCACTGCCCCCGTACCCGGAATACCATACCACACGGAAAGATGCCGCACTGTGTTCCATGCCATCACGCCGATCACGTCACCCTTATTAATGCCAAGGCTTTTTAGCCCCGTAGCCACTTGCTTGGCCTCGCGGTGCACCGCCGCCCATGTGCTTTCCACAATTGGGCCCTCAACCGAACGGCCAATAACGGGGCGGTTGGGGTGGTAGCGCGCGGCGTGGTCAAGAATGCCGCCGACTCTTAACGGAAAGTTTTGCATCATGGTGGTAGGCTCCCTATTGTTTTAACTTAATCATTGCCCATTCTGGTGTGATTGGGAAGAGGCGGCTATGATGAAAGAATCAAAATGTGCAGAAAAGTGGCGGAGCGTTGATGTTAGACCCTCATAACAGGCTTGCAGATGCCGTGGAAAATATGATTGGCAGCCGGTGGCGGGTTAATTATGGAGTATTTTTGGAGGAAGAAATCGGCTTCCTTTATATCGCAACGCCTATGGCCGCAAATATACGCACCGGCGGAAGCTTGCAAAAAGGCGTGGCGCAGATGCGAGGCGAGGTGTGGGATATCCCCACTATTCAGCGCGTGCAAAACCGCGAAACTGGCCTTATTGCCAACCCAAAACAAGCAGGTTTTGATGTGTTTAACCAAATGCTCGAGGATGATAGCATAATTAAATTCGCCTTCGTGCGCGACCCGGTGGAGCGTTTTGCTGCCGCTTTTCGCAGTAATTTTTCGATCAACACCAAAACCAGCGAGCAGCGGCTGAAGCTGTTTGATTATCTCGGGATGCCGTTGGAGGAAAACCTGTCCATGCTCGATTTGGCAGAACTGTTGAGCGAAGAAAAGGGCGTGAAAGAATTGCTGCCTCAACTAGCGCCGCAGAGAAGTTTGATCGCCTATGATCTGATAAAATATGATTTCATAGGCAGCCACGAACACTGGGACGAGGATTATGCTAAGCTGGCGATGGAGATTTTTGGCTGTGAAACCCCGATATTTGATCCGGTAAAAGACCTAAATTTCGATCCGGAAGGGGCAAATTTGCTCGCCAATGTGGATGAGGAAACTCGGGCAGAAATAGAAGAGGCTTATGCCGAGGATTACGAGATGATAGACGAGATTGACGAGTTGTTCCCCGACGGGTTTGCTATCGAGTAGGAACAAAACAGGGGCCGCCCGATAGGAGCGGCCCCTGCTGGCTTAAGCCGCTTTTTCAGCCGCATTACCATAAAATCTTTCGCCCTTACTGGCCATTTTTCGCAGCAATTCAGGGGTCGTAAACCGTTCGCCGTAAGCCTCGGTAAGTTGATCACAAATCGCCACCGCTTGGTCCGCACCCAAAATATCAAGCCAGCTAAACGGCCCGCCGGACCATGGCATGAAGCCCCAGCCGAGGATTGCCCCGACGTCGCCTTCACGGATATCTTCCAGCACGCCTTGCTCAAAGGCGCGCACGGCCTCAAGGGTTTGCACCATCGCGAGGCGGTGTTTGATTTCCATGAAATCGGGCTGCTCCTCAGTGACCGGCCAGTTTTCGGCCAGCCCTTTCCAAAGCAACTGCCGCTTACCTTTTTCATCGTAGTCATAAAAGCCCGCGTTTGATTTGCGGCCAAGGCGGCCTTCGTCAAAGAGCTTGAACAGCACCTCGTCGGCGCTGTCGTCATAGTCATCACCCATCGCCAGCTTAGTGGCTTTGGCGATATTCACGCCAAGGTCGATTGAGGTTTCATCGTTGAGCTGCAAGGGGCCGAGCGGGAAGCCGAGCTGCTTGGCGGCGTTTTCAATGGTGGCAGGGGCCACGCCCTCGCGCACCATCCGCAACCCCTCGTTGATGTAGGGAATAATGCAGCGGTTGGCGTAGAAGAAACGCGCGTCGTTAACGACGATGCGCGTTTTGCGAATTTGGCGCACATAGTCCAGCGCCTTGGCGACGGCACGGTCGCCCGTGGCCTTGCCCTTGATGATCTCCACCAGCAGCATCCGCTCTACAGGGCTGAAGAAGTGAATGCCGATGAACTGCTCGGGGCGTTTGGAGGCCTTGGCCAGCTCGGTGATTGGCAGGGTGGAGGTGTTGGTGGCGAAGATGCAATCTTCCCCCACAACGGCCTCGACCTTGGCCGTCACTTCGGCCTTGATGCCGACATCCTCGAACACCGCTTCCACGATTAGGTCAGCACCCTTCAGCGCCTCGTAATCGGTGGTGGCGGTGATGAGGCCCATCACGGCCTCTTTCTTCTCCGGCGTGGTTTTCTTGCGCTTGATGCCCTTGTCCAAATAGCCCTCGACATAGGCCTTGCCCTTGTCGGCGGCGCTTTGATCTCGGTCGATCAGCACCACTTCGATGCCCGCCATGGCGGAGACGATCGCGATGCCAGCGCCCATCATGCCAGCGCCCATGATGCCGACCTTTTTCACCCGCTGATCCGGCACGTTTTTCGGCCGCACCGCGCCTTTTTCCAGCTCGCCTTTATTGACAAAGATCGAGCGGATCATGGCGGCGGAAGAGGGGTTGAGCATAACGGAGGTAAACCAGCGGGCTTCAATGCGGATGGCCGTATCAAAATCCACCAGCGCGCCTTCATAAATGGCGCTGAGCATGGCCTTGGCGGCGGGATAAACGCCTTGGGTTTTACCGTGGACCATCGCTGCCGCGCCCACGAAGGTCATGTAGCCCGCAGGGTGGTAAGGCGCCCCTCCGGGCATTTTGTAGCCCTTCGTGTCCCACGGTTTGATGATATCATCATGGGAGGCGTTTAGCACCCAATCCTTGGCGCGGGCCATAAGCTCGTCGGCAGGCACCACCTCGTCAATCATGCCAGCGGATTTGGCCTTGGCGGGAGGCATCATTTTGCCTTCCAGCAGCGAGGGCGCGGCCATCATCGGGCCAACCATGCGCACCATGCGGGTGGTGCCACCGGAGCCGGGGAAGATGCCCACAAGGATTTCCGGCAGGCCGATTTTTGCTTTTGGATTGTCAGCAACAAAACGGCGGTGGCAAGAAAGCGCAATTTCGGTGCCAATGCCAGCGGAGGTGCCGGGGCTGGCCCACGCCACAGGCTTGCCGCCCTTATTGGTCTTCGGCTCCATCCCCGCGCGCTCGATCTTGCGCAGGATCTGGTGGATGGCCATAACGCCATCAAAAATGCCCTTGGCGGGCTCGTCGCCCGCGTCTTCCCGCATTTTGGCGAGGACCTTGAGGTCCATCCCGCCCGCGAAATCGTTTTTGGCGGAGGTGATGATGATGCCTTTTACGGCGTCATCGCCAAGCGCGTCATCCACGAAGCCGTTGAGCTGGGTGAAGCCTTCCTGCGTCATCACATTGAGCGAGGTTTCGGGCTGGTTCCACGTGATCGTGGCTACGCCGTCTGCGTCAACATCATAGAAAAATTGTTGGGTCATTTGGTATCCTCTCGGTGTGAGATATTTTCATCGGCCAATATACGGAGCTGTTCCCACAGCGCCTCAGGCCCTTGTTCTATTTCGGTTTCGGTGAGCCTGACGAACTGCAAGCCGCCATCGCTTGACCAGCGGTCATACATCGAGCCGTCTTCATTCGCCCGCATAATCCAGAGATTGGCTGCACGGTTGCGCAGGCGCACCGGCTGGCCGCCCTTGCCTTTGAACAGCTCAAAGTCATCGCGCCCTTTCGCAAGGGCGATGACCTGTTCCAGAATATGCGGGGTGGTGGCCATTAGATATCCTCGGGCAGGGGGCTGCCGTCTTTGCGGGTGAAGCCGAAGCCGTTTTTGCCCGCTGACACCATCATATCGATATCCGAATACCATGCGGTTTCGGTTTCGGTATGGGTACCGACCACGAAGAAACTGCCATCGGTATCGGAGCGGTTGATGATCTGGTGGCCATTGGCCTCGCCTGCTGGAAAGGTGCAGACATCGCCTGCTTGGAGCTGGGTTTCGCGGGAGTCATCCACCAGCGTTAACGCACCCGACAACACAATCAATACCTCGTCTTGCTCTTCATGCCAATGGCGTAGCGAGGAGAGCGCGCCTGCGGGCAGGGTGACGATATTGGCTCCGAATTGGGTAATGCCGCCTGCTTCGCCGACCCGCTGTTGGGTGCGCGCGCCAACCTTGGCGGCAAGACTACCGGGGTAGCCGGAGCCTGTTTTTACGGGCACTTTTGAGAGATCGAGCTTAGGCATCATCCGGCTCCTTGAAGTCATCGGACTGGTAGGGCAGGCCGTCCTTGTGGCTATAATTGCCCACACCGTCAGAGCGCTCATAGTGCAGGTCGATATCTGGGTAGTGGCAGACATCGCGCTCGGCGCGGGTGCCGATGATGAGGTAAAACGCAGGCTCATCGGTGCGGTTGATCAGGTGGTGGGCGTTTGGCTCACCTGCCTTCCAGCCAGCGGCCGCGCCCTCGGTGAGGGTATGCTCGCCGTCATCTTCAACCAGCACCAACTCGCCCGTGAGCATGTAGAGGAACTCGTCCTCGTTCTCGTGCCAATGCCGCTGGGAGGACATGCCGCCGGGCAAGAGTTTCTCAATACGCACGCCAAACTGCGTGAGATTGGCTGCCGTGCCAATGTCGGCAGCCTCAAACAGATCGCAACTCTTATAGTGCGGCGCGGGGTAGCCGATGCCTTCACTGCCCTTGATTAGGGGCAGGCTTTTGATATCAATAACCGCCATTAGAGGCGCTCGATGATGGTGGCAGCGCCCATACCGGAAGCGACGCAGAGGGTTGCGAGTGCCGTGCCTTGGCCCGTGCGCTCCAGCTCGTCGAGTGCGGTGCCGATGATCATGGCGCCTGTTGCGCCGAGTGGGTGGCCAAGGCTGATCGCCCCGCCGTTGACGTTGACTTTGGAGTGGTCAACATTGAAGGCTTGCATGAAGCGCAGGACAACGGCGGCGAAGGCCTCGTTGACCTCAAACAGGTCGATGTCGGAGATGCTCATGCCGCTTTCGGCGAGGATTTTCTCGGTGACGGGCACGGGGCCGGTGAGGTTGATCGTCGGGTCGGTGCCGATTTTGGCAGCGGCGCGGATGCGGGCGCGGGGCTTCAGGCCATACTTCTCGCCGAACTCTTTGGAGCCAACCAGCATGGCGGCTGCGCCGTCTACGATGCCGGAAGAATTACCCGCATGGTGAACGTGGTTGATCTTTTCGAGGTGCGGATATTTTAGCATGGCCACGGCGTCAAAGCCGGGCATGCTCTCGCCGATATCCTTGAAGGCCGCCTTGAGGCCGCCGAGGGATTGCA
>JAJRRX010000242.1 GCA_024279075.1 Alphaproteobacteria bacterium
GCTGGCAGATGAGCCGTTATCTGTGCGGGTGGACCCGGGGCAATTGGAAAGCGCGATCCTGAATCTTTGCCTGAATAGCAACCAATCCATGCGCGGTCCGGGTGAAATTCGGGTTACTATTTGCAAAGCGCCATCAGAAACTGTGCGGATCACGGTTTCTGATACTGGCTGCGGCATGGAGGATGCAGTGTTGACACAAGCGCTTGAGCCGTTTTTTACCGCCCGGGCTGATGGCGAAGGCACCGGCCTTGGCCTTTCAATGGTATACGGCTTTATCAAGCAAACCGGTGGCGATATTCAAATTTCAAGCCAACTTGGCCAAGGCACTTCCGTTTGCCTGACCCTGCCTCGATTTATGGGCAAAGCCGCCCAGCCTGCGCTGCTGCATCGGGCGCTATTGGTTGAAGATGACCCCGAGGCGCTGGCCTCTGTCGCGGCGCAGCTTAAATCCATCGGTTATCATGTGCTGCGCGCCAGCACATTTGAAGAAGCGTTTTCGGCGCTCGATTCAAAATGCCGCTTTGATGTGTTGGTGACAGACCTGCACCTCAATGAGGGGCAAATGGGCTGGGCCTTGGCTGAGAAGTGTCTCGAAATGTGTAGCAATACAAAGGTGATTATAACTTCGGGCCGCATGCCCAAGCGCCATCGCTACATCGAAAACCCAAATCCGCGCGTTGCCTGCATTGCAAAGCCGCTTAGCACCGAGATATTGGCCAAAACCTTACAATAGCATCCCCTTGCCCCCTCAGCAGGTTTGCTCCCCCCCAAAAAAACAGGCCCCAAAGAGGCCTGCTTTCAAATAAGAATAAGCCGATGAGCTTAGAGGTTTAGCAACGCCGCCTCATGGGGGCGCAGTGTATTGCGCACCGATGGGCCGTAGCTTTCTGTATTGTGCTCCAGCTCAGGGAAGATGCTAAATATCTCCGCACGGGTTTCCTGCGCCATGGTGCCAACACCCGCATCCCCAGGGTGGAAGCTCTCTGTCGGTGCGCCATTCGAGAACACAATCTCGTGCGCTTCAAACAGGATGTGAAAATACTCAACCTCATCGACCGCTTGGCGGATGATCGTGTTGTCATTCACCAATGACTGGGCAGATGTCAGCAGCTCGGAGGTGCCAAATAACAGATCAGCTTGCCAATCTTGGATCATAACGCGGTGCGCCGGCGAAACTAAAAGGTCCTCGGTGTTGCCAATCGTACCTTTGCGGAACAGAATGGGCGCTTTGCTGCCCTTGCCCTCAACCACAGTGGAGCCAACCCAGCTAAGCGGCTGAAAACCGTTATCCAGCGTGCGAATCATATCGCCCGCCACCAAATCTTCAATCGCTACATTGCCGGTTTCGGTTTCAATCATAGTACCACGGGTAAAGCACATTAGAGCCGCGCTGCTAAACGTGATCGGCCCAATGGCCACAACGCCACTATAATAGTTGTTTACGCCCGCGCTATATTCAATCACAACGCCATAAACGAGGCCAGGAATGCTCACGGTTATGGAATCTGCCGCGCCAGAGCCATTTACAGCTGGATCCGCGCTACCCACTGCACTAATTGTGGCAGTTGTACCGTCATTCAACACAGTGTGAGTGCCGTTTGTGTTCGAAATGTTGATGGCCGTTGGCATAATATTACCAGCTGCGTCTAGCGCATATATCTTTATCAAATCATCCCAAGGTGTACCTACCGCACCAAGGCCCGTAAAGCTTTGGTCGATGTCGTAAATTTCGAAGGATGTCCCTGTCATCCCTGTAGCAACGGTTACCGTTGTGGACGTGGGCACCGCACCACTCACGGTGCCAGTAATCAGTTCGCCATCAGCGTCACCAATATTGGAGGCCGCCGTAGACAAGTGAAACTGCGTTATAGGCGTAGCAGCGGCCCCATAGGCGGCAACGAGCGCGGCATCCTGAACGGCTGGCGTTGAAATACTAACCGAAACGGTATCTCCATAGCCATTGCTGAGTGTATTTGCCCCATTGAGATTAAGATCGTCTGCCGCGCTAACATTATCGGCACCGTTCCAGTCAATTACAAAAACCATACTCTTCACTCCTTGCTTGCTACACCTATACGCGGCGCACGCCATCATCTTGCGTATTTAATATTTTTTACACCGAGCTACATGCCGATGTATCAATGCTCAATAAACTACTTATTCAGAAACACTACATCATAATGACCAGCGAATGTGTCGTAAATATGACAATTACCGTTAAAATTCAAGCGATTCCCATATTTATCCGCATGAATGGTTAACACTTCGCCACAACGAGTTTTGATTTGTTTTAATGCAACCCGTGCCTGTGGGCCTATTTGCTTTAATCGAATCGGCATCCGGTGTCTCAGTACGCTTTTTCAGGGGCCGTATGGCTGCGAAATACCATATATTCAAACACGCCTGCACAGCACTTTCCCGTTGCAACCCAACGGCAAACTGCTAAAATGCCGGCGCGGATGGCTGGATGACTGCGCGAAAGCGAGGAAAGTCCGGACTCCAGGAAGGCATGGCGCCGGTTAACGGCCGGCTGGGGCAACCCAAGGGACAGCGCCACAGAAATGATACCGCCAGCTAATGCCGTTGGTTCGCCGACAGTAAAACGCAGGTAAGGGTGAAACGGTGGGGTAAGAGCCCACCGCCTTGTAGGTAACTATGAGGGCACGGCAAGCCCCGCCAGGAGCAAAGCCAAATAGGGGTCTCGTGAGCGTTCGCGCTCGGGTGCTTCCACCCAGAGACCCGGGTTGGCTGCTAAAGCGTGCTGGTAACAGCCCGCGCAGATGAATGGTCATCGAAGGTCGTAAGACCTGAACAAAATCCGGCTTATAGGCCATCCGCAAAAATTATGGATTTTGTTTTCTCAATCTATTCGCCGCGTTATGGCCTTACGGCGCTCCAAATTGCCACAACGTTTA
>JAJRRX010000243.1 GCA_024279075.1 Alphaproteobacteria bacterium
TACCCCTGCCTATTGGCTATCACTGAACTGGTCAAGGGAGGCCCAAGGCGCTAGGATCGGCCTTAACAGATTCTAAACCCCTGCGAGGACCCTTATGGATATCACATTCACCGAAACCAACGCCAATGAATTGGCCGAAATTAGCGGCAAACTTGTGGTTATGATGGGGCCGGATGGTAGCATGAACACGCTGTCCCGCAAAGCCAATACCCTGATGCGCGGGGCGCTTAAGCGGCTGAGTGAGGGCGAGGCGTGGGAGAAGCTGACCGAGGGAAATGGTGTGGAAATCAACGTGCCGGACCGGATGGCGGCGACGGCCTTGCTGGTGCTAAAAACGCCGCGCAATCCGAGTGTTTCGCTGGCGCGTAAACTAGGGGCTGCCGCTGCCAAATTTGCCGGAAATGATCCCGTGAGTTTGGCGTTGGCCACGCAAGCGCGGGCTGAAGAGCTGCTCAATGGCCTTGTTTTGCGGGCCTATAGTTTTGATCGTCATAAATCCGAGCCAAAGGAAGTGGCGGGTAAGGCGGCGGTAATGGCCAACGGGGCTGAGGCGCTAGAGGCTAAATTCACGCCGTTGGCGGCCGTGGCTGCGGGTGTGCATTTTACCCGTGATCTTGTGAATGAGCCTGCCAATGTGCTGACCACAACCGAGTTTGCCAACCGCCTCGTGGCGCTGGAAAAGCTCGGTGTTAAAGGGGAAGTGCTAGAAGAGGCGGCGCTGGAAAAACTCGGCATGGGCAGCTTGCTTTGCGTGGGCTTTGGCTCTGAAAGCCCCTCGAAAGTGGTGGTGATGCAATGGCAGGGCGGCGGCAGTGAGGCCCCCTTTGCGCTGGTCGGCAAAGGTGTGGTTTTTGACACGGGCGGGATTTCGCTTAAGCCCGCTGCGGGCATGGAAGATATGACCATGGACATGGGCGGGGCCGGTGTGGTTTCGGGCGTGATGCACGCTTTGGCGGCCCGCAAGGCCAAGGCCAATGTGGTCGGCGTGGTTGGGCTGGTGGAGAATATGCCGGATGGGAAAGCAACGCGCCCCGGCGATGTGGTGACCTCGATGAAGGGCGACACGATTGAGGTGATTAATACCGATGCCGAGGGCCGCTTGGTGCTGGCGGATATCCTCTGGTATACCCAAGAGCGGTTTGCGCCCAAAGGCATGATCAACCTTGCGACCCTCACAGGGGCCATACTGGTGGCGCTCGGGCATGAAAACGCGGGTGTGTTTTCTAATGATGACGCGCTGTGTAATGCCTTCCTGAAAGCCGCCGAGGCTGAGGGGGAGGGCGCTTGGCGCATGCCGCTGGGCAAGGCTTATGATAAGCTCATCGACACCCGCATGGCCGATATGAAAAACACAGGTGGACGCATGGCTGGCTCCATCACCGCCGCGCAGTTTTTGCAACGCTTTGTGAAGGATGACATGCCGTGGATTCATTTGGACATCGCCGGTGTGGCCTCGCCGGGGCCAACGGGGCTGGCCCCCAAGGGCGCAACGGGCTGGGGTGTGCAAGCGCTCAACCGCTTGATTGCTGACAATTTTGAGGGCTAGGCGGTGGAAGTCCGCTTTTACCACCTTACCCA
>JAJRRX010000244.1 GCA_024279075.1 Alphaproteobacteria bacterium
CAACGTGCCGCAAAGTTTTTAACGCCTTAAACAGGCTGCAACAGGATTTTTGGAGAGCAATATGCGAAATTTTTTGGCCGCAACAGCGGTTTCGGCATTGATGGTGTTTTCGGCAGGGGTAAGCTTTGCGCAAGAAGAGATAACGGCGGATACCGTAATTGCCAGCGTTAATGGCACCGATATCACGCTTGGTCACGTTATTGTGCTGCGCGCACAGCTACCGCAAGAATACCAAGGCCTGCCGGATGATGTGTTGTTTGAAGGCATTATTGCCCAGTTGATCGAGCAAACTTTGCTGGCTGATTATGCCGAGGCCAATGTAGCCGATATTCCGCGTGAAGTGGGCCTCTCGCTAGATAACGAGCGCCGCGCGCTGTATGCCGCTGTGCAAATCGAAGAGGTTGCAGGCCGGGATATTTCCGACGAGGCCATTCAAGCGGCATATGACGAGCAATACGGCAATCTGCCGCCCGAGCCTGAGTTTAATGCCAGCCATATATTGGTGGAAACCGAAGAAGAAGCGCTGGCCCTGATTGAAGAGCTAAACGGTGGCGCTGATTTTGCTGAATTGGCAAAAGAGAAATCCACCGGCCCTTCCGGCCCCAATGGCGGCGAGCTGGGCTGGTTTGGCCTTGGTATGATGGTCGAGCCTTTTGAAGCCGCTGTGATCGAGATGGAAGTGGGTGCGATTTCAGCGCCTGTGAACACCCAATTTGGCTGGCATGTGCTCATTCTTAACGAAAAGCGCGATAAACCTGCGCCGACGCTAGAAGAAACCACTGTTGCCCTGATGGATGGCCTGCGCCAAGCGGCGGTTGAAGCCGAGATAGCGGCGCTTAAAGAAGGTGCAGATATCACGCGACCAGAGGAAGGCTTTGACGCCGCCTTGATGCGCGATGTTTCTTTGTTGCTCAAGTAAATGGCCAGCATCGATGCACGCATTGCGGCGCTAAAGGCCGAGCTGGCCACATTGGAGGCAGAACTACCGCCTCCGGTTTCGCCGCTTGCGCCTGCGGGGTTTCCTGAACTGCCGGTAATTGCCGGTGTGCGCTTTGCCACCGCTGCGGCGGGGGTAAAGTATGCGGGCCGCGTTGATGTTATGCTGGCGGAGCTGTGTGAGGGCACGCAAATGGCGGGGGTTTTCACCCGCTCCACCACGCGCGCCGCGCCGGTTTTGCGCTGTGAGGAGGCCTTGGCCGCCCATACAGAATCCCCTGATAAAACTGGTAAATTTGCTATTCTGGTTAATTCTGGCAACGCCAATGCTTTTACGGGCGGGCGCGGCTTTGAAACTGTGGATGCCTTGCGAGAAGCTGTGGCCAAAGCGCTGGATTGCCCCGCTGAAAAGGTGTTTACGTCTTCAACCGGCGTCATCGGTGAGCCCCTCGACCATGGCCGGATCGCAAACACCTTGGATGGGCTAAAAGCCACACTTGATCCGGCCTCAAGCGCCAGTGCCGCTCGCGCCATAATGACTACGGATACTTTCCCGAAGGGGGCGAGTGCTACGGTTGATCTGGGCGGTGTGCCCGTGCGCATTGCAGGCTTTGCCAAAGGCTCGGGCATGATCGCGCCGGATATGGCGACCATGCTGGTCTATATATTTACAGATGCCAAAATCTCGCAATCCGTGTTGCAGAAAATGCTATGGCTGGAGAATGCGAGCACGTTTAACTGCATCACGGTGGACGGGGATACCTCGACCTCGGACACGCTGCTACTGGCGGCAACGGGGCAGGCGGATATGCCTGTAATAGATGATTTCGCGGACCCACGGGCGCGCGCATTCCGCGCTGCCTTGCAAAGGCTGATGCGCGACCTTGCCCAACAAGTGGCACGGGACGGTGAGGGCGCGACCAAGCTGATCGAAGTGCGGGTGACGGGGGCAAATGCAGATGGCCCCGCGCACCGCATTGCCATGTCCATCGCTAATTCTCCCTTGGTGAAAACAGCCGTGGCGGGGGAGGACCCGAACTGGGGCCGCGTGGTGATGGCCGTGGGCAAAGCGGGGGAGCGGGCCGACCGTGACCGCCTCACGATTAAATTCGGCGATATTCTGGTGGCGGAAAACGGCTGGGTGGCCCCGAGCTATACCGAGGAAGCGGGCGCGACTTATATGAAGCAGAGCGAGATCGTGATCTCGGTGGATATCGGGCTGGATAGTGGCAAGGCCACGGTTTGGACCTGTGATCTGACCCATCAATATATCACCATAAACGCCGATTACCGCTCATGAAAATCCTGTTGGTTTCTGCTGTTGCTTTGGTAGACGCCGATGGCCGCGTGCTGCTGGCGCAGCGCCCCGAGGGCAAATCTATGGCGGGGCTGTGGGAATTCCCCGGCGGCAAGGTGGAGCCGAGCGAAACCCCCGAGCAGGCGCTGATCCGCGAGTTGCAAGAGGAACTGGGCATAGACACATGGCAAAGCTGCCTTGCGCCTCTGACCTTCGCCAGCCACGCTTACGATGATTTCCACCTGCTGATGCCATTGTTTATCTGCCGCAAATGGCAAGGCACGCCGCAAGCGCGCGAGGGCCAAGTGCTCAAATGGGTGCGGCCAATGGCGCTGCGGGATTACCCGATGCCGCCGGCGGATATTCCGCTAATTCCTGTGCTGCAAGATTGGCTCTAATAGCCCTTAGCGCGCCCACACGTCGCGCAGAGATCACGGAGGTGGGTTGTTCCTAGGCGGACACACAACCCCTTGTTATTGAAAGGATTTCACTATCGAAACCTGCAATAGAATGTGGTTAAGTTTTTGCCACACACCTTACTTCAGGGAAAATCTATCGAAATTCGTTTAATTTTTCTAGCCGGAATTAGCTGCACACGCAGAGCAATTGGAACAAAGAAGTGCGGGAAGGGTCTTTCTCCGCCAGAACGTGATCTGATCGACTAAACCTCAAATCAGATCTAAGTAGATTGACACTATATGAGCTGATCGCTGCCATAATTTAGCATTACTCCTAGACACCAAGTATTACCTTGCAACCCGTAATCGCAACAAGGCTGAAATGATTGCACATTCTCAAGTTAACTTTTGCATCACTTTGAATAGAACCGAAATCAGCTCAAATTTGAAAAAGATCAAAATACTCAAGAGCAAATTTCTGCAGTTATAAATTTAGTACGGCCAGTTCATCTCAATCCCAGCTAGACGTTCAAAAGCAAACCCAGCGCGCATGGTACCAAGGTCATCTAAGCGGCGGCCTGCGATTTGCATGCCTTGGGGCATACCGTCAATGAATCCGGCATTTACATTTAGCGCGGGTGCGCCGGTTTGGTTAAACGGAATGGCAAAGTTGCAATGGGCGAAATGGACTGTTTCATCAGCGCCAACAGCCTCTGCGGGGAATTGTGCATCGGTCATGGCAGGGGAGATCACATAGTCATAGGGGGCCAAAACCGAGGTGACCCGTGCTTTGAAAATCTCAAGGTCATAAAGCGCGGCGCTTAGCTGTGGCGCACTGGCTTTTTCCACCCGTTTGCTCCACTCAATCAGGTGCGGCAGCACCAAATGGCGGCGCTCCTCTGGCAAGCTCATCAGTTCGTAATGGGCGCGGGATTGTAGGAACAGGTTGAGCGAGGGCATCGGGTCCACCTTAACCAGCGTTGGCACCAACTCGACAATCGCACCAGCGGCCTCAAACACGGCGGCGGCTTTGGTGATGGTGGCTTCCACATCGGGCGCAAGGGCGCGCCCGAAGCCCATATCGAGCATCAAGCCAATGCGCTTGCCCTTCAGAAAATCATCCGGCGTTTCGCTTAGTTTGCGGTAAGGCACCTCGTCACAGGGTGGTAGCGATTCAAAATCGCGGTCATCGGGGCGCACCAGCACGCTCATCAACAGGCCGGCATCATCGGTCGAGCGCGCCATTGGGCCAGCCGCCCGCAAGGGGCTGGGGGCGAGGTGCGGAATGCGGCCACGGCTGGGCTTAAGGCCGGAAAGGCCGTTATGGGCGGCGGGTATGCGCACCGAGCCAGCGATATCGGTGCCAACAGCCAAGGGCGCGATGCCAGCCGCCACGGCAGCACCGGAGCCAGCACTGGAGCCGCCGGTATTTGCTTTTAAGTTCCACGGGTTGCGCACAATGCCGAATTGTGAGCTAACGCCGGCCGCCAACATGCCAAAATCGGGCATGGTGGTTTTGGCAAACACAATGCCGCCTGCCTCTTTGATGCGTGCGGCGGGGGGGAGGTCCTCGATGGCTGGTGCGCCGGTATAGCCCGCCGAGCCGTGATAATAATCAAACCCGATGCACTTCACGCTGTCTTTTAGCAGCACCGGCACCCCATCAAGCGGGCCACAGGGCGCGCCGCTTTGCCAACGGGCCTCGGATTTTGCTGCCAGCTTAAGGGCGTTTTCTTCCCGTAGGCTGAACAGAGCGTTAATATCGGGGTTCACCCGTGCGGCCTGCGCGAGGTGCGCCTGCATCACCTCAACCGGCGATAGGGATTTCTCCGCATATTTCCGCAACATCTCTTGTGCAGATAGGGTGCAAAGCTCGTTCTCATATGACATGCCGCTATTAAACTCCGTTCCAAGCCGTTGTGCAGGGGCTAACCACTTTAACAAATGTTTAATGGTTAAGCCTCAGGTGAACCCGTAAAAAGAAGATTCCCTTTATCTCTACACCTACAAAACAGTAAATACCACAATAATTCTGCATAATACCATCATATCGGTCAAAATAAATGACCGTTATGTGTGTTCATTGCCAAGGTTTTCGGTTAGAAATAGAGTGATATCCCGCGATACCGCGGGAGAAAACAGGGATTGGAAGGAAGGTTTTATGACAGATATCATGCTTTTTCCCCGGTATATTGCGGCAGGCGCGCGCCTTACGGCTCCGATTGCCCCCATTGCCCACCCAATGAACCAAGGGGTTGATGGGCGGTCTGGGTTTGTTTCAGGCACAAACGGAGAGCGGCTTTTTGTGAAAACGCTCAGCTCTGACCAAGCGCGCTGGGTGAATTTTGAGAATGCAGCCTTAATGGCGGGAAACGCTGGTAAAGCGGGGCTTTCGCCGCGATTGCTGGCCTATAATAGTGATGCGCAGAGCTTTTTGTTTGAGGCCTTAAGTGATGAATGGCGGCCAAGCATCGTGATGGACCTACGGGATGAAGCTATAGGCGCGCAGGTTATTTTGGCGACAAAATCCCTGCATGCCTTGCCACCCTTAGCCCCGAGTGCGCCAACTATGGCGGCGCTTAAGGCCGCGATGATAACCGCGCGGGTTACGCCCCCGGAGCATTTTGAAGCCATGCAGGCCGAGGTTGCCAAGATCGAACAGGCCTTCGCCGCGGCGGGCCAAGAGTGCGCCCCGTGCCACATGGAAAACAGCCTGTCCAACTTTATGCTGGGGCCGAAGGGCGCGGTAAAAACCGTTGATTTTGACCGTGCAGCCAATGGGGACCCGCTCGCCGACCTCGGCGCGCTGTGCAATGAGTATTGCCGCAGCGAGGCAGACATCGCGCTAGCGGTGGAGGTTTACGCCGGGCAAGCCAGTCCGGCCCTTGTGGCGCGGGTAAAGCTGCACATGATTCTCGCGGCGTTTACTTGGGGCATGTGGGGCAAGGTTTCGCATTTCACTACCGACCAGCGCGAGATCGAGTATTATAAATATGGCGAAAACCAGTTCGTGCGCTGTGGATATCACATTGCCACATGGGATGTTGACCAACTGATAGGGGAGATGTGAGATGTTAGCGCAAAAGATGAATACTGCCACATCGGAGGCGGAACGCAGCCTTGAGGCCTCGCTGAACAAAATCAGCGATTGGCAGGGGCAAACGATTACCTACCAGCGGGTGAATGCGGGCTATACCAACTTTAACTATCTGGTGCATGTGGCCGAGCAGGGCCGCACCTATTTTGCCAAGGTTGCTGGCCCCAATACCGAGGTTTTTATTAACCGCCAAGTGGCGCATGAGGCGGCGGTGCTGTCTGCCACCACAGGTGTTGGCCCCAATATCGCGCAGTATATCGAGGAAGATAACTTCGAGGTTTATGATTTTCTGGAAGGCTACCGCAACTGCACCATCACCGATATGCTGGACCCTGAAGTCGCGCAAAAGGTCATGCAGGGTTATGCTAAAATCCACGCGGGCGCACCGCTTTCGGCCACCAAAACAGGGTTCGCGCAAATTCGCGAGCACGCCGAGCAGGTGCTGGCGGCCAAGGCCGATGCGCCGCTGGATATGGCGGAACTGATGGCGCGGGTAGACGAGGTGGAAGCGGCGATTATGGCCGCTGGCTTTACCCCTGTGCCCTGCTTTAATGACTGCTACGTGACTAACTATATGGTGAACAACGCCCGCGAGATGAAGATTATTGATTGGGAATACGGCGCCAATAATGATGCATACTGGGACCTTGCTTCTTATTTCTTCGAGTGCTTCGCCGATGCCCAAACCCGCAGCCACCTGCTGAAAAGCTATAAGCCCGATGCAGGGGCAAAGGAAGATGCGCGGATCACGCTTTATGCGCCGCTGGTGTGCATTAAGTGGGGGCTATGGGCCTCGCTGCAATCAAGCATTTCCTCCATCGAATTTGACTACCTGAAATACGCCGACTTGCTCTTCCTGCGCGCGCGCTACCTGATCGGGCAGCCGGCTTGGAAAGCGGCGCTAACGGCGCTGTGAGCTTGCACTTTACGCCAAACCCCTGTTATGCAAAAGGCAAACACTGGAGGCAGGCATGAAAGCCAAAGAACGGCAGCGCAAGATTCTGGAAATTGTTCGGCAGCAGGACAGGGCCACGGTGGAGGAGCTTTCGAGCCTGCTCGGCATTTCCTATGAAACCGTGCGGCGAGACCTCACAGACCTCGCCAAAACCGGCAAGGTCCAGAAGATCCACGGTGGGGCCACCTTGCCGCGCATGTTTGGTGAAGGCCCGTTTCAGCAGCGCATGGCCGAAAATGCCGAAGCAAAGGCCAGAATCGCGCAGGCCGCGGCACCGCTTTTTGCCAAAGGAGACACGATATTCATCGATACCGGCTCCACCACGCTCTATTTTGCCGAATGCCTGTCAGAAATCTCCGGCCTGACGATTATTACCAATTCCACGGCCATTGCCCGCGTTACCTCAATCGCTGAGTCAAAAAACCGGATATTTTTACTGGGCGGCGAGTTTAGCTCGAATAATCACCAAACCGTTGGCACCATGGTGGCGGCGCAGGCGCGCTCGTTTCAGGCCCATCATGCGGTGCTCACCATTGGGGCTTTGGATAGCAAAGCGGGCGCGATGGTGTTTTCGATTGAGGAAGCGCAGGTGGCGATCGCGATGATCGAGCAATCTCAATCGCTTACCATTATTGTCGACAGCTCCAAGTTTGACAAAATTGCCTCGTTCAAAGTGTGCTCGCTGGAAGAAATTGATCGCCTCGTATGTGAGAAAAAACCCAATGGCGACCTCGGGAAAGCATTGGCTACGGCGAATGTAAGAATTACCGTCGCCTGAATTCCACGCAGACCTATTCCTTCGCAGGCACAAAGCTCCTAATTTTTGGCGCGAAAAATAAAAATGTGGTAATCCACAGAAAACTTGACTGATATGGGGTTTCGTTCTAACCTGCCCCTATGAGCTCCTAACTATTCCAACAATAAAAGGGGCGAATCATTTTTGGGAGGAAATAGAATGACAACGACACGCAGATCTTTTTTGAAAAAGAGCGCGGCGATCACGGGCGTAGCCGCCTCAAGCTCGCTGCTTTCCCCGTTTATCCGCACGGCATCCGCTGGCCAATCGAGCAATTCGGTTGTGTTTGCCTCGGGCGAGCCGCTCACAGGCAACTGGGACCCGACCTCGCACACGATTTTGGGGCAGATCAACTTTGAGGGCTATGTTTTTGGCCGCCTGACCCAAACCCCGATGCGCGCCGAAGACCCTTCGGCCATCGAGTTTGAGCTTGCTACAAGCTATAAGCTGATTGACGAAAACACGCTGGAATACACCCTTCGTCAGGGCGTAACTTTCCACAATGGCGCGCCGTTCACGGCTGCTGACGTGAAAGCCACCATGGAATACTCCTCGCAACCCGGCAAATCTGCTTGGTATCCGGGGCAAGTTGATGTGCATGTGGTCAGCGATTATGTCGTGCGCCTCGATACATCCGCCTATGGCTACCCTGCCTCTGCTTACATCCTGCTTGCCAGCTTCCTGCCAATTATGTCTGCCGCTGATGTGGCTGATGGCGATGCGCTGAGCCAAGTGCCAAACGGCACCGGCCCGTTCAAGTTTGTTGAGCAGCGCGGCGACGAAAGCGTGCTGGTTGCGTTTGACGACTATTACGCTGGCCGCCCAATGCTGGACGAGTTCCGCTTTGCCTATATGGGCGACGCCAACACTCGCGTTTTGGCCCTGCTTGGCGGCGAGGCTGACATCATCGAGCGCCTTGAGCCAGAGCAGCATGACACGCTTCTCACCAAAGAGGGCGTGCGCGTGAACCGCACGGTTTCGACCGAGAACAAATACCTGCACTTCCGCTGCAACAAGGCGCCATTTGATGACCCACGGGTCCGTATGGCGGCCTGTAACGCGATTGACCGTTCGATCATCACCGAAGTTATGGGGGCAGCGGGCCATGCCTCTTCAAGCTATGTGTCTCCGGTTAAGCTGGGTGGTGGCGATATTGCCAACTATCCAACTTATGACCCAGAAAACTGCCAGCGCTTACTTGCTGAAGCAGGCTTCCCGGGTGGCCAAGGCTTGCCAGAGATCGAGTATATCACCTCGACCGGTTTCTACCCGAAAACCAAAGAGTATGGCGAAGTTATCGCCGCTTTGATGGCCGAGCAGGGCTTTAACGTGAAGCTAACCGTGCTGGAAACAGCCGCATGGCTTGAGCGCATTTACCAGCCAGAATCTGGTGAGCCAGCAGGCCACATGGTAGATGTGGGCTGGGCTACTGGCTCCCCTGAGCCTGATCTGGTGTTGCGCCCCATGTGGCACTCTTCCCAATCGCTGATCACTGGCATCAAAGATGATGAGCTGGATGCGGCGCTTGATAAAGAGCAAGCTGAGGGCGATGCTGCCAAGCGGTTGGATATTATCGCGGATGAGTTCATGCCGCTGATGGCCGAGAAAGTGCCGAGCTTGTCGCTCTTCACCTCTGTGCTTATCCACGGTGTGCGGGAAAATCTGGAAGGCGCATATTTTTACGCCAACGGCCCGATTGACCTGTCCAAAGCCTCTTACACCTAAGGCATTGGCACGTTAAAAATAGCTATGGCCGCCAACTTTGGCGGCCATACGCACGCTAAGCATTTTTCGATTTTTCTGCTCCAGAAAAACCGTGAAACGCTTTAACTCAAAAAGGGAACCGCATGGCTTTTGTATTGTCATTCCTGCTGCGCCGCTTATCGCAAGGGCTTGTGATCATATTGCTGGTGGGCTTTGTGATCTTCTCGCTCCTGCGCATCATTCCCGGGGACCCTGTGCGGATGATGGTCGGGCCGATGGCCTCCGAAGAGCAGGTAGAAGAGATTGCCGCCGAGCTTGGCTTGCGAGACCCGATGGTGGTGCAATTTGGCCGCTACCTTTTTCAGTTATCCCAAGGGGATTTGGGCAAGTCCTTTATCAAAAACAAAAGCGGCGCCAGCTCAGCCGGTGGGCGCGAGAGCCAAGGCTTGGATAACAAGGCCAATGTGTTAGATTTAATCATTTCAACGGTTCCGTTTTCGCTCCAGCTTGCGGGGCTGGGCATCGCCTTTGCGCTCTTGTTTTCCATCCCGCTTGGCATTGCGGCGGGGCTTAGGCCCTCGGGCATTATCGCCAAAATCGCCTTTGCGATCAGCTCGATCTTTGTATCGCTGCCTAATATATGGCTCGCGATCCTGCTTATCTTGGTTATTAGCACCAACCTGCAATGGCTGCCCGCAATTGGCTACAAGGGCTTTTCTTACACCATCCTGCCCGCGATCATTCTAGCGGTGGAGCTGTCGGCCGTAATCGTGCGCGCGCTTTCTTCGTCGGTAACCGCCATCATGCAGGAAAGCTATGTGCAAGCGGGCGTGGTGCGTGGGCTAAGCATGGGGCATATGATCCGCCACCATGTGCTGCGCAATTCCTCCATCCCGATGCTCAACCTGTTTGGCGCGCAGCTCGGCGGTTTGCTACTCGGCAGCATGTTTGTTGTTGAATATATCTTCAACTACCCGGGCCTTGGCCTCTTGACCATCAACGCCGTGTTCCAGCGGGATTTCCCCGTTATTCAGGGCGTGGCGATTATCACCACCGCAGTATTGGTTTTGATCAATATCATCGTTGACCTAATTTCGGCTGGTATTGACCGCCGCTTGCAATACTAAGGGGCTGATCATGGCTAAAGAAAAAGCACATTTCTGGTATACCGTAAACGGGCGAATGCTGTTGGCAGCGTGGAAACGCCCAGAGTTCAAATTCGGCCTGTTCGTCTTTATATTCCTGCTCCTGCTGTCCATTTTCCTGCCAATGTTGAGCGAGGTTTCCGCCACCAAAATCGCCGTGCGAGACCGCTTCATGCCCCCCGTGGTTATGGAAGGCGGCAGCGCCAAGCACCTGTTCGGGACGGATCAACTGGGCCGAGACCTGCTGTTGCGCTCGCTCATCGGCCTGCAAAATGCGCTGCTTATCGGGGTGTTGAGCGTGCTGGGCATGTTCATCGTCGGCGCGATTGTCGGCATCGTGTCGGGCTATCGCGGCGGCTGGATGGATACCATCCTGATGCGCATCACCGACGCGCAAATGTCTATCCCCGTGGTCATCCTCGCGATTACCATTCTGGGCGTCAGCCGCCCCACACCTTACTCGGTGATCCTTGTGCTGGTGCTGGCCGGTTGGCCCACCTATGCGCGGGTTATCCGCTCGGCGGCGCTCTCGGAAAGCAAAAAGGAATATGTGCGCGCGGCCAAGATCATTGGCGCCAGCAACACCCGCATTATGGCCCGCCATATTGCCCCCAACATCCTGCCGCCCGTCGCCTTTATCGGCGTGCTTGATATCGCGCGGATGATGATTTTCGAGGCGATTTTCGGCTTCATCGGCATCGGTATTCAGCCCCCCACACCCACTTTCGGCAATATCCTTGCCGACGGCACCAAATACCTGATCAACGCATGGTGGATCACGGTTATCCCCGGCCTGTTCCTATTTGCCGCGCTTCTAAGCCTGAATTTCATCGGCAACGCCTTGGAAAAAGCCCGAAATGACGTTCTAGGGGGGCACCACTAATGGCTGCTGCAAAAACACCACTGCTTTCGGTTCGTAACCTAGAAGTCACCGCACACCTTCGTCGTGGCGACCAAAATGTGCTGTCAAACATATCGTTTGACCTTGGCGCTGGCGAAGTGCTGGGTGTAATCGGCGAAAGTGGGGCGGGCATGACCGTGCTGTCGCGCGCCATCGTCAACTGGCTGCCCGCCCCCTTGGCGGTAACCCGTGGCGAGATCCTGTTTCGCGGGAACAACCTGCTGAACATGCCCGAGGAGGACGCCGCCAAGCTGCGCGGCAAAGAGATCGCCTATATCGGCTCGGACCCGACCACAGCGCTCGACCCAACGGTGCCCATCGGCACCCATCTGACCGCAAAGCTGATGGCCGTGAAGCCGGAAATGTCCAAGGCCGAGGCGCGCCAGCGGATCTTTGACCTGTTTGACGCGGTGCGGATCCCTTCCCCCAAGGCGCGGTTTAACGAGTTCCCCTTCCAGTTTTCCGGCGGCATGATGCAGCGGGTGATGATCGTCGATGCGCTCAGCGCCGACCCTGCTTTGCTGATCGCCGATAACATCACGCAACCGCTTGATGTGACCGTCGCCAAGCAGATCGTGCGGCTGCTCAACGGGCTGAAGGAAGACTTTGACACCTCTATCATTTTCGTCTCCTCTTCCCTGCCCATGGCGATGGATATTTCGCAAGAATTGCTGGTGCTTCAGCAAGGCAAAGTGCTGGAACGCGCCACGCCGCAAGACCTGATCAGCAACCCGCAAACCGACTATACCCGCCGCCTGATCGAGCAAGTGCCGCGCATTTGGGAGGTCGACCACACGCCCCCTGCCTCTGTGAGCCAAAAGCCGATATTGAGCGTGCAAAACGCCTCCAAAACCTACCACACCAAAGACCCCGACAAGGTGTTTGGCACCCAAGCGGTGCAAGCCGTGCGCGGGGTGTCTTTTGACATTCTGGAAGGCGAGAATTTCGGCATCGTGGGCGAGTCCGGCTGCGGGAAATCCACGCTTTCACGGCTGCTCAGCTGGATCGAAGCGCCGGATACGGGCGACATTTTCTTTGACGGCGAAAGCATTTCGGCAATGGATGCCAAGGGGATCAAAAACCTGCGCCGTCAATTTCAGCTCATTTTACAAGACCCCTACACCTGCCTGCCCGCCCATAAAACCATCACCCAGATCATCGGTGAACCGATGGTTATTCACAAGCTCGCCGCAGGCAAAGCCCTAAAGGAGCGCGTGGCGGAGGTGATGCAGGAGGTCGGCCTGCCCGATGATACCGGCAATAAGCTGCCCTTCCAGCTCAGCGCCTCCCAGCGCCAGCGGGTGAATATCGCCCGCGCCATGGTGATGAAGCCGCGCCTGCTGATCCTGGATGAAACCCTGTCCTCGCTCGACCAGCTAGAGCAAGCCCGCCTGCTGGAGCTGTTTGACAAGCTGCAAAAAGAGCACAAATTCACCTATATTTTCATCTCGCATGATCTTGCGCTGGTGCGCCGCGCCTGCTCGCGCATCGGGGTTATGTATCTGGGCCGCATGGCCGAGGTCGCCGAGAACGAGGAACTGTTCTTCGAGCCGCGCCATCCTTATTCTCGCGCCATGCTTTCGGCCATGCCCACGCTGGAGAAAAACCGTTATGACGCGGCCACCTGTCTGCTTGATGGGGAGCCGCCCAGCCCCGTCAACATCCCACCGGGATGCAGCTTTCGCACCCGCTGCCCCGATGCGATAGACGCCTGTGGGAAGGTTGACCCAAAGGTTACGCTTGACGGGACAACGCAGGTAGAGTGCCACCTTTTTGAGTAATAAGGAAAATTAGGTCCTCACATACCACGTTGCCCGCGCCTTGCCGTGTTTGGTTAAACGCCCAGTATTAACCAATTCTCGCAACCGCACTTTGACTGTGTTTTTATTGGCACCTGTCAGGGCTACGATCTTGGAAAGGTTTAGGCGTGTATGCTTGACAAAAAACCCCAGAATTTGAAGTGAGAGTTCAGGTATGTCCGCGTCTTTAGCTTGGCTCTGCTCACGCTCCAACCGCGCCACCAGATTGTTTTTGCTTCTTCAGGCAGCGCAGGAAAAACGCGACCCACGGCGTCCAGTCGGGGGCATTGCCTTTCAGAGTGGTGAGCACGCGCGACAGCCTGCCGTTCCCATCTTGAAACGGATGAATGGCCAGAAACTGCACGGTGAATACGGCCACAATCAGCAATGGGTGCATGGATTCTTCATTGATGGCTTTGCGTGCCCAATGCACCAGCTCTTCCATGAGGCGTGGGGTTTTAAACCGTGTGGCGGTCTCAAAAATCACACCGCTTGCTTTGGGTTTTTGAGATTTCATTGACATCTTAAGCCTCCAATTCTGCTTCAGGAAAAATTCCACGCAGTTCCTTGGGGTACACCCAGGAAAAACGGGGAAGCAGGATGAAACTCCGTTCAATCGCCACTCGGGCTTACAGAACTTCCGATTATACCAGTCAATACAGCCAGTTATAAAATCTCCCTCTAACAATAAACGCGGCCATTTGGCCTCCTTATTCTGCACACATCACGCAGCTGGCCCTCAAAGGATTGCCGCTTGAATGAGTTTATGGAGCGGCCCTAAAGCGCCACAGGCCCGGTGGTTTCATAGCAGCCACTCAATCGGCAACAAGCCTAGAATGACAATGGAAACCTGCTGAAACCATGTCGCGCCCGGCTCTTCCTGATAAATAGTCATATCTCCATTTTCATGCGGTTCACGCCATATCAGTTTACTTCTGGGGGTAAGCATGGGTTGGTAACTCGCCGTTCGTATAGGGCCGTCAAAACGCGCGCTCACTTGGCGCGCCATTGTCGGGCTTTCGATCAGAAGCCCCATTTCGCAATTCAGCGCGGCGGATCGAGGGTCAAAGTTGAACGACCCTATAAAAACCCGCTCATTATCCATGGCAAAGGTTTTGGCGTGCAGGCTGGCGCCAAAAAGCCCAAGCGGCAGGCCTTGCTGGCTGGCCTCTAAAGCCGCGCTACGCAGTTTTAGCTCATAAAGGCTGATCCCCGCTTCCAGCAATTCGCGGCGGTATTTTGTATAACCGGCATGCACCATCAAAACATCGGTGGTGTTCATCGCGTTGGTTAAAACGCGCACCTCTATGCCTGCCTCTGCGATATCGGCAAGCAAAGACGTGCCTTCTTGGCCCGGCACAAAATAGGCAGAAACCAGATCAAGGCTGGCTTTCACATCCCCTAGAATCTGGGCAAGACGGGTGATCATCAGCTGCTCTTGTGTCGCTATGCCAAGCCCTTTTACGGGGTTATCCGCCACCAGTTGCACATCGGTCCATTCAAGCTGCAGCCGCCCTTTGGAATATTCAGTGGCGCTATCACTTACTTTTTGCAGAAATTCGGTTGCAATCGCACTGCTTAAAACGGCGCGCGCGCGGGCTTTGAAAGCTTCGATATTGCCAGCGCCCTGAATGATGGTTTCAACCGCAAAAACCGATTGGCTATTCCAGTATTGGTCAAACAGTAAAGCCGTTTCTGGCACCACAAAGCCAGCGGCCAATACATCTATATCAACATAAAAATCCTCGGCCCCTAACTGGAAATATTCGTCGCCAATATTGCGCCCGCCAATGATCGCCACCGCGCCGTCAACGATCAAAGATTTATTGTGCATGCGGCGGTTCATGCGAAAAAAGTCAAAGGTATAGCCAAGCAGCTTGGGGCTGCGCACCGTTGACGGGTTAAAAAGCCGAATTTCAAAACCTTGTTGCGCATTGAGCGCGGCCATAAAATCATCAAGCCCCGGCACACCGTTATCATCCAACAGCAAGCGCACACGCACACCGCGCTCGGTGGCCTTGAGCAAGGCCTCTAGCAGCAATATGCCAGAGGTATCATCGTGCTAAATATAGTATTGCGCATCAATAGAATGCTCGGCCGCCTTAATAAGCGCCAGCCGGCTGGCGAGGGCATCATGGCCACTAAGCAACCCGAAAACGCCCGATTTTCCGGGGTAGGCCGCGTTTTCTTCCCTGACAGCGCCCCCCAGCCGTGTGTTTGCGCTGGCAGGCATGGCCTGACTATAGGGCCGCGCAGAAATATCGGGCAGCCCAAACAGCAGCCGCGCGATAACCACAGCGGCGGTTGCCAGCGCAATACCTATGAAAACAAACTTGGCTAGTCGCTTCATAAGCTCCCCACTTTAATATGATTTTTAACACGCAAATTTCTGCACCACACAGATTTTGGCACAGGCCTACACAAAGCGCAACGCTGGGGTTGGCGTGCTTGGGCGTTAAAGGCGCTTGAGCTCCGCGCTGGAGGGCGGGTTGCAGCCAGAGGTTTGGCAATTCAGCGCGGCGGCTTTGGCAGCGGTTGCCAGAAGGCGGCGAAGCTGAGGCTCATCTGCCCCTTTAAGCGCCGCGCGGGTCAAAAGCCCGGCCTCTGACAGCTGCGCCAACAGGGTGCCCATAAAGGTATCGCCCGCGCCCACGGCATCAATAAATGGTTCTGCCTTGGGGGCCGGAACGCTGAAATTACCGAGCGAGGTGAAGGCTCTAGCACCCTCAGCCCCCAGCGTGAGCACCAATAGCGGAAGGTCGTGCTTGGCGCGTAAATGCGTGGCGGCGGCTTCCAGCTCGCGCTTGGGGTCCAGCCAGCCAAGGTCTTCATCCGAAAGTTTCATCAAGTCGGTTTTGGGCAAAATCCATTCCAGCCGCGCCATGTATTTCCGGCGGTTTTTTATAAAATCAGGCCGGATGTTTGGGTCCAGCGCGGTAAACACCCCGCGTTTGTGCAGGGCACGATACATTTGCGCCCAAACATCGGCATCTTTGCCCGAGGTCAGCGCCAAAGAGCCAAGCTGAAACGCCGTGGCGCGCGACGGGATAATCCGGTTAAGCATCGTGGTGCTTACCTGCCGCTCAGCGGTTTTCTGGCGGTAAAACTGATAGCTCGGCTGGCCGTTTTTTAGGGAAACCAGCGCCAGCGAGGTCGGTGCTTTGCTGCGTGGGGCCAAGAGCTGCACGCCATCGGCCAGCAGATCCGCCGCCAAACGGTCGCCCATTTGGTCGGTTGAAACGGGGGTGAGGTAGCCCACCTTTTGCCCCTGCCGTGCCAGCGCTTTAGCAATGTTAAAGGGGCCTCCGCCCAGATTGGCGGTAAAGCGACCATCATCAGCTTCAATGAAGTCTATCAGGTTTTCACCGCCAACAAGGATCATGGGTTAGGCCAAGGAATTGGCAGCACGAGCAATTTTCTCACCCGCAGCAGCGCCAAGGCTGGCCAGCGTTTCGTCTTCGCCCAGCGATTGGAAGGTCATCATCGCCATTGGGTCAATAAAGCGCACGGTGCAGTTGCCGTCGCCATTTTCCTCAACCGTTACATTGCATGGCAGCATCAGGCCCACATCGGCGCGGGCTGAAAGCGCTTGGTGGGCAAGGCCGGGGTTGCAGGCGCCCAGTATCGAATAGGCCCGAAAATCAACATCGATTTTCTTTTTCAGCGTGGCTTTTACGTCAATCGTGGTCAGCACGCCAAAGCCCTCGGCGGCCAGTGCGGCGGTTACTTTTTCCACCACAGCGTCGTGGGCGCCAGCAACGGTGACGTCAATGCTAAATGTGTCAGACATGGTCTGCTCCTTTATATGTTTACCCGCCAAAAGTAGGGCTTTGCGCGGGGTTTGCAAGGGGGCGAATTGTAACGGTGGCGCGGGGGAATTTGCTTGGCGTTTGTTCCCCTTTCGTGCTAAGGCTAACAAAACCATAAGGAATAGAGGCAATGCGGGTGATCGGAATTGATCCGGGGCTAAGGCGCACCGGCTGGGGGGTGGTGGATGCTGTGGGCAGCAAAATCACCCATGTGGCCAACGGCGTGTGCGCCTCTGAGGGCGGCGACCTTTCGGAGCGTTTGCTCAGCCTTTTTATGCAGTTGGAAGATGTAATGCGCCGCTACCAGCCCGAAACGGCCGCGGTGGAGCATACCTTTGTGAATAAAGACGCGGCGGGCACGTTGAAGCTTGGCCAAGCCCGCGGCATATGCCTTTTGGTGCCCGCCAAAGCAGGGCTTGAGGTGGCGGAATATGCGCCAAACGCGGTGAAAAAGGTGGTGGTCGGGGTTGGCCATGCCGATAAAAAGCAGGTCGAGCATATGGTGCGGCTCCAGCTTCCGGGTATTAGTATTGCCAATGCGGATGCCTCGGATGCGCTTGCCATTGCCCTGTGCCACACTCACCACGCGCGGTTTGCGGGCCGCCTGCAAAAAGCTATAGAAAAGGCCAGCGCATGATAGGGAAAATTTCAGGACGGCCTGATTATATCGGCGCAGATCATGTGATGATTGATACCGGCGGCGTGGGCTACGTGGTTTACGTCTCCTCCCGCACGCTCGCCGCTATGCCGCCCCTCGGCGCGCCTATGGCGCTGTTCACCGAGCTTCTGGTGCGTGAAGACCTGCTCCAGCTTTTCGGCTTCCTGAGCATGGGCGAGCGCGAATGGCATCGGCTGCTGGTTACGGTGCAGGGCGTGGGGGCCAAGGCGGCGCTGGCAATTATGGGCACCTTGGGCGCTGACGGCGTGAGCCGCGCCATTACGCTGGGCGACCAAACCGCGATAAAAGCCGCCCCCGGCGTGGGGCCAAAACTGGCGCAGCGTGTGGTGCTGGAGCTAAAAGACAAAGCGCATAAGGTGATGGCGATGGGCAGTGCGGCAACCAAGGTGGTCGATACCCCAAAGGCAGAAAGCCTCGCAAAACCAGACGAATACGAGGTGGTCGACACCACGCCGGACCTTGAGGGCAACGCCCAAGCCGACGCCCTTTCGGCATTGGTAAACCTTGGCTATGGCCACGGCGATGCGGCCACGGCGATAGCTCAAGCCGGCGAGGGTGAGGCGGGGGAAATTATCCGCAATGCCCTGCGTTTGCTGGCACCAAAGGGGTAGCGCATGGAACCGGAACAAGATTTGCGCCCTGAAGAGCAGCCCGCTGACGCCGACCGCGCTTTGCGCCCGCAAGTGCTGGATGAATTTATCGGGCAGGCCGATGCGCGAGCGAACTTGGCCGTGTTTATCGAAAGCGCCAAGCGGCGTGGGCAGGCGATGGACCACACGCTGTTTTATGGCCCACCCGGCCTTGGCAAAACTACCCTCGCACAGATCATCAGCCGTGAACTCGGGGTGAATTTCCGCATGACCAGCGGGCCAGTTTTGGCCAAAGCGGGAGACCTCGCCGCGATTCTCACCAACCTTGATGAACGCGACGTGCTGTTTATTGATGAGATCCACCGAATGAACCCCGCCGTGGAGGAAATTCTCTATCCGGCGCTGGAGGATTTCGAGCTGGATTTGGTGATCGGCGAAGGCCCCGCCGCCCGCACCGTGCGGATTGATCTGCAACCGTTCACGCTTGTCGGCGCGACCACGCGGCTGGGCCTGCTCACCACGCCCTTGCGCGACCGTTTCGGCATCCCCACGCGGCTAGAGTTTTACACCGTGGACGAACTTGTCCTCATCGTCACCCGCGCCGCCCGCCTGATGAAAGCCGATGCCACCCCCAACGGCGCCATGGAAATTGCGCGGCGCGCCCGTGGCACCCCCCGCGTGGCAGGCCGCCTGCTGCGCCGCGTGGTTGATTTCGCCATCGTGCAGGGCAATGGCAAAGTGACCGAAGAGATCGCCAATATCGCGCTCACACGCCTCGGGGTCGATGATTTGGGCCTTGATGGCGCGGATCGCCGCTATCTGAGATTGCTGGCCGAAAACTACGGCGGCGGCCCCGTGGGGGTGGAAACAATTGCCGCAGCCCTTTCCGAGGCAAGGGATGCTATTGAGGAGGTCATCGAGCCGTTTTTGCTTCAGCAAGGGCTTATTCAACGCACCCCGCGCGGGCGGATGCTG
>JAJRRX010000245.1 GCA_024279075.1 Alphaproteobacteria bacterium
AAGGCAGCGGAAGAACAGGCCGAAGAGGATTTGCGTGAAGAACCTGATGCACCGCGCGAGTTTAGCGCGGCTCGGCGATTTTCGGCGGGAAATTCCTATAATGCGCGTAAGCCGGTAAAGCGGCGGGGGGATAGTGCTGGCGAGGCTTTTGCCAAATCGTTTTCCCGCTCGTTTGGCACAAAAATGGGCAGCTCGATTGCGCGGGGGATCTTGGGGTCTTTCTTTAAATCGCGATAGCGCCGCGCAGTTCCTTCCGCCGAGTTTTTTTGTAGTTTTGCCTCGGAGATCCGCAATTATTCTGGCAGGTTTGGCGTGGTTATGAATTCTTAACCAATACCTTCTAAAACTAGATTCCTAGGTATCTAGATACCTAGGAATCTAGTTATGTTTTATGAAGGAATTAACTAATGAAACCAACATCTAAGCAGAAAAGTATGGCCATGTTTTTTGATTCACTTGCCCACCCAAGGCGGCTAATGCTTTTTCATGTTTTGCGTGATGCAGGGCAAAACGGGATGGCAATTCACCACCTTCTCAAGCGGACAGGTCTTACGCCTGCAACGCTTTCTTTCCATCTGGAAAAAATGCAAAAAGGGCGGATATTAAACCGAAAAATTAAAGGAAGCGAAGTTTGGGTCAGCGTAAACCACGGCCCCTTTACCCAGTTGCAATCCCTTTAAATCTTACGCAGTTTAAGCTTGGTCAGGCGGTTAACCTCGCGTTTCAGCACCTCAAAACGCACCCCTTGGAAGGAAAACACCTGCGCCTCTGCCGGTATCATCTGTGCTTGATGTATAACCAACCCCGCTACGGTATTGGCGTCCTCATCGCTTAATTCCCAGTCGCATGCGCGGTTAAGGTCGCGGATGGTCATGGAGCCATCAACCACCACGCTGCCATCGCCTTCACGGCTCAGGTCGTCAAGTTCCTCGTCATGCTCGTCGGTGATTTCACCAACGATTTCCTCTAGAATGTCCTCAAGCGTGATCAACCCTTGCAGCGAGCCATATTCGTCCACCACCAAGCCAAAATGCACTTTACGGCGCAAAAATTCGTGCATCTGGTCGTTTAGGCTTGTGGTTTCGGGCACAAAATAGGGCGGCTTGGCAATCGACATTATGTCAAAATCCGAAAGGTTTTCCAGCCCGTCTTTGGTGAAGCGCTCATGCACAGCTCGTAGCAGGTCTTTGGCGTGTATCACGCCGATAATATTCTCAGGCTCATCCCGGTAAAGCGGAATGCGCGTGTGGCTGGATTGCAGGCATTGTGCCAGGATTTCGGTAGACGGCGTGTCCGCATCTATCATCTCAATATCAGAGCGATGCAGCATAATTTCCGCCACCTCACGCTCTTTCAGGTCGAGCGCACCGAGGAGGCGGTCGCGGTCGTCTTTGTCCACCATACCCTCGGAATGGTGCAGCGAAATGGCGTCGGCAATCTCCTGATGCGCCACCAGCACACTCGCCTCCGGGTCGGTTTTTACCCCAACCAACCGCAGAATACCGCGCACCAAAAACCGGATAATCCGGACCACGGGGGAAAGAAAATATACAATCGGTACCAGCAGGCGAGACACTCGCGCCGCGGCAGATTCAGGGTTGGTGATGGCGTATGTCTTGGGCAGAACTTCGGCAAATATCAGCACAAGCAAAGTCATCACTAAGGTTGCCACGGCAATGCCATTGGCGCCCACAAGCAGGGTGAATAGGCTGGTTGCCAGCGCGGCTGAAAGGATGTTTACGAGGTTATTACCCAGCAAAACAGCACCGATCAGCTTTTCGCTATCATCGGTTAAGGCCAACGCCCGTTTGGCTCCGGCATCGCCTTTTTCCGCCATTCGGTGCAGCTTGGCGCGGTTGGCGGCGGTTAACGCGGTTTCGGAGCCGGAGAAAAACGCTGAAATAACCAGCAGCAGTAAAATCGCCCCGCCAATCCACCAGATTTCCGGCGGATACCCCGCGTTCACAATGTCGTTTGTCTCCGGCGGCATGGCCTGCTTTCCTCTCCTGTTTGCGCTATTATGCTTGGGCAGAAGCGGAATCGCAAGCGAGGGCAGATGCAGATTAAAGATTTAGGCGAGATAAGCGGGCCTGTACTGCTTTTTGGTGGCGTTTATGGCAACTTACAGGCGCTGTTGGCCGTGTTGAAAGTCGCAAATGAGCTCAGTGCCGTGCTTGTCTGCACTGGCGATATTGTGGCCTATTGTGCTGATGGAGAGGCCTGTTGTGAGGTTTTTCGGGCCCAGAATATTGCCACCATCGCCGGGAACTGTGAGCGCAATCTTGCAGCAGGCGCAGCCGATTGCGGCTGTGGCTTTGAAGAAGGCACAGCCTGTGACCGCCTTTCCGCCGCGTGGTTTGCCCATGCGCAAAAAACCATCAGCCCCGCCAGCCTTGACTGGATGAAGCATCTGCCGGACCGTATAATTTTTACCCAGTCCGGACAGCGCTACGGTGTGCTGCATGGCGGAGCGGATGATATTGCGCAGTTTAACTGGCCAAACGGGGCAGATATTGTGCCGCAAATCGCGCGTGCTGAAAAACAACTCGGCCCGCTGGGTACGGTTGTTTCCGGCCATTCCGGCCTTGGGTTTCGCCAAGGCCGCTGGCTTAATACGGGGGCGATCGGGATGCCGCCAAACGGGGGCCAGCCTGAAACATGTTATGCGGTGCTGCACCAAGGGGCCGTGCGGTTTGCGCGGCTTAGCTATAACTATTCAGCGGCAAAAGCCGCAATGCAGGCGGTTGGTTTGGTGCAAGGCTATGAGCAAACACTGGCTTCGGGCTGGTGGCCAAGCCAAGATGTGTTGCCCACAAGATTGCGCCAAAACCGTTAAGCCAATGGGTGTTTTTCCAGCACCAAGGCCTTGAGGCGCTCATCCAACACATGGGTATAAATCTCGGTGGTGGCAATATCTGCATGGCCCAGCAGCATTTGAATAGCGCGCAGGTCGGCCCCGTTGGCTAAAAGATGGGTGGCAAATGCATGCCGGAGGGTGTGGGGCGATAGCGCGCGCGGGTCCAGCTTAGCCCTAATCGCCACCCGTTCAACCAGCCTAAAAAACTGCACTCGTGAGAGGTGCTTTTCCGGATTACGGCTTGGGAATAAAAAGCGCGACGTTTGGTGTTTCTCCGCCAGCGCCGCCGCGCGAATGGGTAGCCATTTTGCCAGCGCCCCTTTGGCAGGTGGGCTAAGGGGCACCATGCGCTCCACCCCGCCTTTACCCTTTACCAATATCATCCGTGGGTCGCCCAGCACCGCTTCATGCGGCAGGCTCATAAGCTCTGTTACCCGCAATCCGGTGGCATAAAGTAGCTGAAACAGGCAGGTGTTGCGCAATCGCATCGGTTCGGTTTTTCCGGTTTCAGCGGCGGCATTAAGCAGAGCCGTCACCTCATCCTCGCTCATGGTTTTTGGCAGGGTTTTTCGCTTTTTGGGCCCTTGAATACGCGCTGCGGGGTTATCCCCCCGCCAGCCCTCCTGAAAAGCAAACAAATAGAGTTGTTTGAGTGAAGAGAGCCGCCGCGCACGGGTGGCAGGGGCCAGCCCTGAAGCCTCCAACCCAGCAAGATACCGGATGATATCCTCACTGCTCGCGCTTTGGATATCGTGCTGGCTGGCAAAATCCATCAGGTCGCGGTGATAGCCTTTAAGCGTATTTTCTGCCGCCCCGCGTTCGGCTTGCAGCGCCTCTAGAAACGGTTCAATCCAGCGGCTCATGCTGGCTCTGGTTCGATCAAAAGCAGTTGAATCGCCAGCCGACGAGCAGACCCTTCCAACCCGAGTTTGCGCAGCAGATAAAGGCCTTCATGCAGGGATTGCGGGTCGGCATCCCGCCCGTCTGCCAACAGCGCCAGCGCCCTCAGCAAAACCTCAGCAAAATTACCCGTTTCTATTTTTTGCAGCAATTCCGGCAGCGCCTGAGCGCTTGGGGTCAGGTTGGCAAATGCAAGGTGAATAGCTTCGGGCAGGGCATCGCGGTAAGGGCTAGTGCCTTGCACGGGTGCGTGGCTGGCCAAGCGCGCAGCAAATTTCACTAAGGGCGGGTCCATCGGGCCGAGGTCTGCCCATTGCGCCATCGGGCGATCCGCCAGCAAAAGCAGCCGCCGTATGCGCGGCGCGATTTGGCCGGTTTCGGGCGCAGGTGGAAAATGCGATAGCCTGTCGGCATACTCATCGGCA
>JAJRRX010000246.1 GCA_024279075.1 Alphaproteobacteria bacterium
AAACTTCGCAAATGCAAGCCCAGATCGAAAGTGCCACCCAAGCGCTGTTTTTGGCTGAAGCCGCCAAACGCGCGGCGCTAGCCTCGGCCTCCGACCGCGCCAGCGAAATTGCCGAACTACGCCAAGCGCGTGATGCGGCCCAAGCCGAGCTGGCCGTGCTGCAAGGCGACTTGGAAACCGCGACAACGGCGCTTGGAGATAATCGCGAAGTAGCCCTGCAAGAAGCCGAGGCCTTGCGCGCCCAAATCGCCGCCCTCACCGAGGCCCGCCGCGCGCTGAATGAGGAGTTAAACGCCGAGCAAATGGCGCGCATTGCCGTGTTGCAACAGCTTTCCGAGGCCCAAAGCCAAGCCGATGCCGGTGTGGCCACCGAAGCCGAGCGCGCCCGCCTTGCGGCGCTGTTAGAGAATCGTGAAAACCAGATTGCCGTTGCCGAACTGGCACTGGCCGAGCGCGCCGCCGCACTTTCGGACGCCGAAAAAGGCCAACTCGCCGAGGCCGCCGCTGCCGAAGCCCTGCGCGCGCGGCTTGCCGAGGCGGGCACCGAGCTTACGGCCATGACCTTGGCATTGGAGGCCGAGCGCCAGCGCGCCGAAGATACCCTTACACAGCTTGCCGCCCTACGCGCCGCACAACAGGAACTTTCGGGTGCCGATGCGCAAAATCTGGACACTATTTCTCGCCAACAAACGGCTTTGCAAGAAGCGCGGCGCTTGCTTTCTGAAGAGCAAACCCGCGCACTTGATTCCCAGCGACAAGTGGAATTGCTCAACCAGCAAACCGCCGCGCTTCGGCAAGAGCTAAACCAACTGCAAGGCCTGCTGGATGCTTCGGCACAGGCGGATAGCGAGGCGCAAATCCGTATCGAAACCCTTGGTTCTGACCTAAACACAGCCCTTGCGCGTGTGGCCTCAGAGGAGCGCGCCCGCGCCACCGCCGAGGCTGCTCGCGCCGATGCTGAAAGCCGCGAGAACGCGCTGTTGGCAGCCGAAGCCGCGCGGCTAGAGGCCGAAGCCAATGACCTGCGCTCTTTCCGCTCCGAGTTTTTTGGCCGTATGCGCGAGGTGCTTGGCGGGCGTGATGAGTTGCAGGTGGTGGGGGACCGTTTTGTGTTTTCCTCCGAGGTGCTATTTGAGCCGGGGTCAGCGGTGCTTGGTTTTCAAGGCCAGCAGCAGCTCTCTGATTTGGCGGGGGTTATTCGTGAGCTTGAAGGGGAGATCCCACCTGAGATCAACTGGATTTTGCAGGTTGAGGGCCACACCGATGCCACCGGCAGCGCCGCTAGCAACTGGGCGCTTTCCCAACAGCGCGCGCTTTCTGTGGTGACCTATTTGATAGATATCGAGCACCTCACGCCCGCGCATCTTTCTGCCGCCGGTTTTGGCGAATTCCAGCCCATCGCCGAGGGCGACAGCCCTGCCGCGCTCGCCGCCAACCGCCGGATTGAGCTAAAGCTCACAGAGCGCTAATGCTCAAAGGGCCGCCGTAATCGGGCAAACATGCAAAAGCATTGTGGCCATTTCCTCACGGCGTTTTTGCAGGTCGGCAATATGGGCATCCACCTCTGAAAGCTTGTTGGTAAGCAATGCTGCAACTGTTTCAGAGCCAAGCCCGTGCGTGGCAATCGCACGCATTTCAGGCGCCATTTCTGCAAGCGAAAAGCCAAAAGACTGGGCGAGCTTGATCAGCCGAACCAGCTGCACCGTGCCCTCATCGTAATCTCGATACCCGTTATCGCGCCGCAAAGAGCCGATCAGCCCGCGCCGCTCATAAAGCCGCAAAGCATCACGGCTCACACTTGTTTTCAGCGATAGCTCACCAATGCGCATTATTGTCTTGACCTTTGAGCGTGGTCCAAGGTTTATAGCTTGAAGCATTCAGAATTGAAAGGACAATTGAATGCTAACCGAACCTCAACTCCGCAAGATTTTTAGATTTAGCGCGTGGTACGATATTATCGTCACCGCTGCCTTTGCCACGCCGTGGACATTCGTTTTTGTGATGGGCATGATTGCAAAAATGTCAGATACCCTTGGCCTGCCCGGCATCATGCTGGCCCCTGATACCTTCCATATTTTCTTTGCAAACCTTTTAGGCTCGATCGTGTTGGTCTGGTCGGTGGCGCGGCTGCGCCTGAATGTGCTGGTTATGGTCAGGTATGACGCTGTGGGCCGGATACTGTTCTCTATGTGGATGATCAATGCATTGCTAAACGGGGCTTCGTTTTTCATCTGTTTTCTGCTGCTTCCCGAAATGGCACTAGCTGTTGTGCAGCTACTGCCGCTTAAGCGGCCCCTACCAAAGCATTAACCCTTTGCTGCGATATATCTTGTAATTGCACACCGCCGCAGAACGTGGCACAAAGGCCGCGAAACTATATGCAGGACCCTCCCTATGAGTGACGATAAAGACGATAAAAAGCCCTTTTCCCCCGAGCGGATTACCTTTGAAAACCGCTATGTTACGGTGGTGGGTGAGATCAATGACAAGTTGGCCAAGGCCACCTCTGAGCGCCTGCTGGCGCTGGCAGCGGTGAGCGATGACCCGATCACCATGTTCATTTCCTCCCCCGGTGGGCATGTGGAATCAGGCGATATGGTGCATGACCTAATCAAGTTCATTAAGCCCGAAGTGCGGGTTATTGGCTCTGGCTGGGTGGCCTCTGCGGGGGCGCTGATATTTATTGGCGCTAAGAAGGAAAACCGTTATTGCCTGCCGAATACACGCTTTTTGCTGCACCAACCAAGTGGTGGCATCGGCGGTAAGGCCTCTGATATCGCCATTCAAGCCGAGCAGCTTGAGATTATGAAAACCCGCTTTGAGCGTATCTTTGCGGAGGCCACGGGGCAGACAGCAGAGAAGATCGCCGAAGATACTAGGCGGGATTTTTGGCTCAACACGGACGAGGCGATTGCTTATGGCTTGCTGGGCAAAGTGGTAACATCGGCGGCGGATATTAGCTAAAGCATTTCGGGTTAACATGCATCGGAATTCGCAGCCTCTGGCTAACGCTTGATTGGGCACTCCGATGCCGTAAGTTTTAAATTAAACCCGAAACGCTTTAATTGGCCGTTACAAGCAAATAGTCGGCGGGCACGCAAAAGCGCCCGCCGTTTTTTTGTGCCATGTTGTGAGCATGGACGGAACAAGCAAACATCTTGCGGCGCGTTATGATGCGGCGGCGAAGGGCTGGCAGGGCAAAATTGCGCCGCTGGGTTACCCTGCGGCCTATGCTGAATTGGTGCAGCAGCTTGCCACTTGCGAGGCTGGCACGCTGGATATTTTGGATGCGGGCGCGGGGTGCGCTGACTTTTCCAGCGCTTTTATTGGCGAGCAAGGCCCGCCCAAAAGCCTGACCCTGCTGGACATTTCAGCTGATATGCTAGAGGCATTGACCTGCGCCCCTAGAACTCCTCCAAAATGATGTAGAGTCCGCCCAACGAAAAGGACGGAAAACATGAAGAAGCGATTCACGGATGAGCAGATTATTCAAATGCTGAAAGAGCAGGAGGCTGGCGAG
>JAJRRX010000247.1 GCA_024279075.1 Alphaproteobacteria bacterium
GGACATTTTCTTCGAGCCGTCCCGCAGGTTCATAATCCGCGTGGCAGGGCCTTCAATAATCGGCTCGGGCTGGGGAAAGAAATCCACCTTGTAATCGTGGTTAAACTTGGCGGCGATGTCCCTCGTCAGCTCCACATGCTGCTTTTGGTCCTCGCCCACGGGCACATGGGTGGCGTGATAGGTAAGGATGTCGGCGGCCATCAGCGACGGATAGGCGTAGAGGCCCAGCGACACGGCTTCGGCATTTTTGCCGGCTTTATCCTTAAACTGGGTCATGCGGTTCATCCAGCCCACCCGCGCCACGCAGTTAAAAATCCAGCCCAGCTCGGCGTGCGCAGGCACTTGGGATTGGTTGAACAGAATCGATGTATCAGGGTCGATGCCCGAGGCAATATAGGCGGCGACTAGCTCACGGGTCGCATAGCGCAGGTCGCTCGGGTCTTGCCAAACGGTGATCGCGTGCATATCCACCACGCAATAAATTGATTGCGTATCTGCGTTTTGCATCTCGACAAACCGCTTGATAGCGCCCAGATAGTTTCCCATCGTCAAGCCGCCACTAGGCTTGATGCCGGAAAAGACGCGACGCGTGAATTTCGCTTCGGTCATGGTATAGTCCCTTTCTTTGGGTGAATATGCCGCGTTATCGCGCGCCTTAAGCTGGGCGTCAACAGGAGGGCGAAGATGCAGGACCAGAATTTTGAACCGCTGCCGTGGTCGATCAAATATATCGCCGGTATTTTGGTGGCAGTGGAATTGCTGCTCAGCGCCAGTGATTACGGGCTGTTGCCCAATGCATACATGCGGCAGAGTGCGTTTCTTTATGGGGCGATATGGCCAGATTTGGCCCAAGGGAACTGGGGCGGGATTTACCCTGGGCAAGGCTATGTGATGCTGCTCAGCCATGCTTTTTTGCATGGCGGGCTGGCACATATGGCTATGAATGCCGTGATCATTGTTGCACTGGGCAAGCGCTTGGGGGCGGTGCTGAGCAATGGGCAGCTACTGCTGCTTTATGTCGTCACAGCTGTAGCGGGCGGCGCGCTATATTTACTGCTCACCCCTAGTAATGCCCCAATGATCGGGGCCTCGGGCGCGGCTTTTGGCTTTTTTGGCATCTGGAAGTTTTTTGAATATACCGCGCGCAGGCGGATGGGCCTAAGCTTGCAGCCTATCTGGCAGTTTATCGGAGTTCTGGTGCTGCTTAATGTCGGGCTGTGGTTTATGTTGGGTGGTGGGCTGGCATGGGAGGCGCATTTGGGCGGCTTTATTGCCGGTTGGCTTTTGGGCTTGGTTTTTGCCCGCAGGCCTAGACAAGCAGGCCGTGGGCCGCATAGATAGCGCGATGGATGAGCCGCGCCCCCTGAGAGAACAACCCTTTAACCCAGTATCCGCGGTTGTGGTGGTTCTGGTGGTGGCGATGGTGGCGGTGGAGCTGATATTCCAAGCCGCTGAACACCGGCTGATCGGCGGGCCGCTGGCAGAGGGTTGGCGGGTTGAAATGATGCGGTTCTTTGGCTTTCATAAAGCGGTGTTTGACCATATTTTGCAGGGCGGCAAGATTGAGCCAAAGGTGATCTGGCCGTTTTTGAGCTATTTGTTTGTCAGCCGGTCTTTTATGCATATGTTGATCGCCGCTGCGCTGATACTGGCGATGGGAAAGATGATCGCCGATATGTTTTCTGGCCTTGCGGTGCTGGTGCTATTTGTCGCCTGCGGCTTGGCAGGCGCTTTGGCTTTTGGGCTGTTTTCCAAGGCGGGGGGCTTTCCGCTCATCGGGGCTTACCCGGTGTTTTATGGCTTTGTTGGCACCTTTACGTGGATCCAGATTTTCGAGCTGCGCAAGCAGGGCAAAAGTATTTTGCCGGCCTTTAGCGCCATCGGCTCGCTGATCGTGCTACGGCTTGGCTTTATGCTATATGCAGGGCTGGCCAATGATTGGGCCGCGGACCTCGCCGGGCTGATCACCGGCTTTTTGCTGGCCTATATTCTGGCCCCTGATGGTAAAGACCGGATCAGAAGCTGGGTGCGGGCCATTCGTGAGAGATAAAAAAAGCCAGACTATAAAAGTCTGGCCCCATTTTCTTATAACGGTTCAAAGAACCCGTCTGGCAGCAGCCGTGTCATAAACACATCGCCAATGCCTTGGTGGTCCTGCGGCCCAAAGCCTACGATAAGCCCGCCAAGGTCGAGGTTCTCCATCGCTTCCAGGGCATGCAGGAAGCTGTCACGCGTCGGGTTATTGCCAGCA
>JAJRRX010000248.1 GCA_024279075.1 Alphaproteobacteria bacterium
AGGTGGCTCCAGATTTGAAATTTGGAGGACAAGCCATGGCGCAGACAGCTATGAAAACAGAGCCGCAGGGCGCAGATGCGGTGGCATACCTTGGCGGGTATATGGAGCATTTGGCGCTGATCGAGCGGCTGCACAGGCTGCTCTTGGATGTGGTCAAGGACGAGTTCGAGCGGCTCGGAATCATTGACATCAACTCGGTGCAGGCGCTGCTTCTGTTTAACATCGGGGAAAACGAGGTGACGGCGGGGGAGCTGAAATCGCGGGGCTATTACCAAGGCTCGAATGTGAGCTATAACCTCAAGAAGCTGGTGCAGGCGGGCTATATGCACCACCAGAAATGCGCAGTAGACCGCCGCGCGGTGCGGGTGAAGCTCACTGAAAAGGGCCGCGATGTGCGGATGACCGTGGCCCAGCTTTTTGCCCGGCACGCAAGCGTGTTGCAGAAAAAGGATATTTTGGCAGGCGAAGACCTGAGCGAAATGAACGACGCGATGAAGCGGATGGAGCGGTTTTGGACTGATCAGATTCGGTTTATTTACTGAGGGCGGCGTGCTCGGCCTCTGGATGAGAGGCTGTTATGGACGAGATACTTAATGGATATTCAGCGGCGGCGGCGGAGCTGCGGCCTCGATATGATGCGATTGACACAGAGCTGCTTTACGGCGCGGTGCTGGCGCATTTTCCGCAAAAAGCCAAGCCAGATATTGGATATTGGTGCAGGCACGGGCCGCGATGCCGCTTGGCTGGCGGGCCTTGGGCATAATGTGCTGGCGGTGGAGCCAGTGGCGGCATTCCGCGCTGGTGGCAAGGCGCCTAAATGGCTTGATGACCGATTGCCGGATTTGCTAAAAACGCGGGGCTTGGGCCGGAAATTTGACCTCATTCTCCTAAATGCAGTGTTTCAACATGTGTGCCCTGAAGGGCGGGTAGCGGCCCTGCGGAATATTGCGGGGCTTTTGGCTAAGGGTGGGCGCATTGTTATGTCGCTTAGGCATGGGCCTTCGGCGAAAACGCGGCCTGCGTTTCCATTTGCAGCGGGTGAAGTTGAGGGGCTAGCGGCGGAATGCGGGCTGGTGATATTGGCTAAATGTAATAGGCCCACTGTCGGGGCGGCAAACAAAGCTTTGGGTGTGCGCTGGGAATTTGTGGTGTTTGGTGGGGCTACGTAAGCCTTATGCCGTTGGCATCGGGGAAGAAATGCGGTAATGCTGGGCGCAAATATGGAGGGCTGCATGCCGAGTAACCCATTTGCGGGTGATATTTCCCCGATTGAAGATATTATTGCTGACGCGAAAGCGGGGCGGATGTTTGTTTTGGTGGACCACGAGGACCGCGAGAATGAGGGCGACCTTGTTATCCCTGCTGAAATGGCGGATGACAAGGCGATCAACTTTATGGCCACCTTTGGCCGCGGGTTGATTTGCCTAACCATGACGGGCGAACAGGTGGCGCGGCTCGGGGTGCCGATGATGGCGTCTAACAATTCTTCTCGGCACGAAACGCCGTTTACGGTGTCGATTGAGGCCGCTGAGGGCGTGACAACCGGCATTTCGGCGCAAGACCGCGCGGTAACGGTGGCGGCGGCGATTAACCCGCAAGTGCGCACCTCCGATATTGCCACGCCGGGGCATGTGTTCCCGCTGCGGGCGCGCGAAGGGGGCGTGCTGGTGCGGGCGGGGCATACCGAGGCAGCCACGGATATTGCCAAGCTGGCGGGGCTGAACCCTTCGGGCGTGATCTGCGAAATTATGAATGAAGACGGGACGATGGCGCGGTTGCCGGACCTGATTGCGTTTAGCAAGAAGCATGGACTGAAGATCGGGACGATTTCGGACTTGATTGCCTATCGGTTGCGAAATGATGAGCTGGTTATTGAGACCTCTAGCCGTGAGGTGGAGTCTGAATTTGGTGGCACGTGGGTGCTGCGGGTTTTTAAAGATACGTTGAAAGATGTTGAGCATTTGGTGCTGTCCAAAGGTGACCTTTCGGGTGGACCGGTGATGGTGCGGATGCATGCGGCCAGCCCCTGTGTGGATATGCTCGGGCTGGTGCCGGGCAAAAGTGGCGAGCTGCAAGCGGCGATGCGGATGATTGCGGCAGAAGGGCGGGGCGCGGTGGTGCTTTTGCGGGACATGGTGCCAAGCATCGGGCTGGATGCCACGCCCGAGCGTAAGCTCAAGCAATATGGGCTGGGGGCGCAGATATTGGCAGCTTTGGGCCTGAACGAGCTGATTTTGCTGAGCAATTCACCAGAGCCGAATGTGATTGGGCTGGATGGCTATGGGCTGAGCATTGTCGATAGTAAGCGGATTTCGGGGGTTTAAATGGCGGTTGAACACGATGTGATGGCGGCCCCAAAAATGGATATGCCGACCAAAGTTTTGATTGTGATGTCGCCTTATTATGCAGCGATTTCCGCTGAGCAAGTGGCGGGCGCGAAGGCGGCGATTAAGGCGGCAGGGGCCAGTTATGAGATTATCTCGGTGCCGGGGGCGCTGGAAATTCCGACGGCGATTAAACTGGCGGCGAAGCATTTTGATGCCTTCGTGGCGCTGGGCTGCGTGGTGCGGGGCGAAACCACGCATTATGAAACCGTGTGTAATGATAGCTCGCGCGGGCTAACGCTGCTCGGCCTTGAAGGCCTATGCATTGGCAACGGCATTCTGACCGTGGAAAACATGGCGCAAGCTGAGGCACGGGCCGATGCCAGCGGGCAAAATAAGGGCGGCGGGGCGGCAGAGGCGGCGCTGCATTTGCTGGCGATAAAGCGGCGCTTTACAAAGCCCGCAAAGGGGCATATTGCACCAACTTCCGAGCATATTTTGATGGCCGGAGAACCGGACAAAGGAACAGCCTGATGGCCAGCCAAAATGAGAGACGTGCACGCTCGCAACAAAAGAAATCCACCGCGCGGCTGTTTGCTGTGCAGGCGCTTTTTCAGATGGAAGCTGGCGATGCAGGCCTTGAGGATGTGCAAGCAGAATTCGAAGACCACCGCTTTGGCGCAGAGCTGGATGGCGATGTTTACGCCGAGGGCCACCTCGAGCTTTTTCGCACGCTGACCTACCGCGCCGTGGCTGACCAAGCAACGATTGATAAGCTCACCGATAGCGCCTTGGTGGCCAAGTGGCCGATTGACCGGATCGACCCAACCCTGCGGGCGCTTTTCCGCGCGGCAGGGGCCGAACTGGTGGCCAAGGATACACCACCCAAAGTTGCAATTAGCGAGTTTGTTGACATTGCCAAGGCGTTTTTCCCTGAGGGCAAAGAGGCGAAATTCGTGAATGCGGTGCTCGACCATATGGCGCGGGAAGCCAACCCCGAGGCGTTTGGCGCTTAAAAAGCCAGAGGCGCGCCGTCGTAACCTTCACACACGCCTGTCGTATCTAGCGAGAGTTTGGCGAAGCGCTCCCATAATCCGTTTGTGCAGTCTTCGAGCGAGATATCGGCGTTCTCACCCCCCATATCTGTGCGCACCCAGCCGGGGTGGTAGCTGCCAACAGAGATGCCCTCGGGCTTTAGATCTGCCGCCAAATTGCAGGCCAGATTGGTAACAGCCGCTTTAGAGGCGCGGTAGGCGTAGGAGCCACCGGGCGCGCGGGCGGAAGAACCCATTTTAGACGAGATTACCGCGATTTTACCTTTTGAGGCCCGTAGGTTAGGCAGCGCGGCTTGGATGGTGTCCCACACCCCGATGGTATTGACCTGAAAGGCGGAGGCAAACATTGCAGCGGTGATATCGCTCGCCGCCTGTCCTTTATCTGGGTAAACGCCGGCGTTGCAAATAAGCATATCAAGCGGGCGGGTTTGCATGGATTTTGCGAAGTTTTGAACGCTTTTGGGTGAGGTTACGTCGAGCTGAAGCCAGTCGATACGCTCATTGAGTGATGTTAGGTTTCGCGCTGTGCCAATAACATGGTGGCCTAATATTAGTGCCTTTTGGGCCAGCCCCGCGCCGATGCCGCGACTGGCACCTGTGATCAATACTTGCATTTTTACCTCCGTTTTTGGCCATGCTATGGACATTTGCCGCGCAAGCAACCACAAATATCACAAACAACTCAGAGGACACAAAATGAGCTATGATCTGCTGCTTGAGCATTTGAAAA
>JAJRRX010000249.1 GCA_024279075.1 Alphaproteobacteria bacterium
AACCCCCACGCCTCGCGGCACCAGAACCTAAATCTGGCGTGTCTACCAATTCCACCACATCCGCAGAAAGCCGCGCATACACGCAGCCGGTAATTCCGCGCCTCTTTAGCAGAGGATTTTGCGGGTGGCGAGGGGAAAATGCGGGCTAGAGCTGCAAATCACGAAAAACCGAGGGCAGCTGCTCGGGAATGTCCTCCGCAATCAGCCCCGGCCCGAATTTGAGCGCGCATTCCACATGCAGCCACGCGGCGGTCTCGGCGGCTTGCATGGGGGCAAAGCCACGGGCCAGAAGGCCGGTGATAAACCCCGCCAGCACATCGCCCGAGCCAGCGGTGGCCAGCCACGGCGCGGCGCGCTCATAATGGGCAGCGTTGATAGCGGCGCGCCCGTCGGGCGACGCAATCACCGTGTCCGCCCCCTTGAACAGCACCACACAGCCCGCGCGGGCAGCGGCTTCCCGCGTGGCGTCCACTTTGGAATAGGCAGGGCCGCTCAACGCGGGGGCCTCAAGCTTGGCCATAATGTCAGGGAATAACCGCTTGAACTCCCCCGCATGGGGCGTGAGCACGCAGTTTTCGTGCAACATGCCAAACAGCTCTGGCACCTCCGCCAAAATCGTCAGCGCATCCGCATCCAAAACCGTAGGGTGGGGTTCCACCCCACCAAGCGCCACGTCTAAAAGCCCCCGCCCGCGATCATCCGGCCCCAAAGCCGGCCCAAGGCACAGCGCATTGATCCGCTTATCCTGCAACGTGGCTTTCAGCGCCGCCCCGTCCTCAATCGGGGCCAGCATAATCGCCGTAAGCTGCGCCGCACATTCCGCCGCCGCCTCCTGCGGGCAGCCAAGGCTCACAACCCCCGCCCCGATGCGCAACGCAGCGCGAGCAGCAAGGCGAGCCGCTCCTGTGTGGGTGGCAGGACCGGAAAGGATGAGGGCGTGGCCGTGGTGGTATTTGTGAGTCGATGCTAATTTATACGATGTTGAAATGCTTGGTGATGTCAAACGGATAAGCTCTTTGCCAGCAGACATCTTCAGCCCAAGATCAATAACCCTCAACTTCCCAGATTCAACTGGCTTTTGCCCTAAAAAATGGCAGGGTTTTGCCCCACAAAAAGAAACCGTCAGATCAGTATTTTGCGGGAATATATAGCTACCGCCAGTCAATTCACTGCTTTCCGAGAGCTTTTTTCCAGAGTTGGAACAGATACCGGAGGGAACATCGACAGCCACAAGATAGTCTTCATCATCTCGCAGGCCGAAATCTATTTGACTGTCAATTTCGGCCAAAACATCGGCAAGGCCAGAAGTCAGAGGGCGACAGAGACCTGTCCCGAAAAGAGCGTCCACCCAAATATTGACATGTGGATATATTAAAGCCTCGCCTCCGCGCTTTTCGAAAGTGCTCATGCACAGGGGCAATACCACCCCCACCTCCAGCCACCGCTCCGCGTTCACCTTCGCATCAGGCGGCAGCTTGTCCACCTCGCCGTAGAGAAAAACCTCCACAGCCCAGCCGCGCGCTTTCAGCAGTCTTGCGACCACAAAGCCGTCGCCGCCGTTATTGCCGGGGCCGCAGAGGACCACGGCTTTTTGCGGGGTATTGGCCATGTCGGGCCACTCTTGGAGGATGGCGTTGAGCACGCCTGCGCCTGCGCGCTCCATCAGTTCAAGGCCGGTGACTTCGCCGCTTTCAATCGCGGCTTGCTCGATGGCGCGCATTTGGGCGGCGGTGAGAAGTTCG
>JAJRRX010000250.1 GCA_024279075.1 Alphaproteobacteria bacterium
GGGGTCCATATCCTGCGCCATGGCAGGGGTGGCAAAGGCCAGCCCTGCTACAGCAAGAACCTTTAGAAAGCTACGGCGAATCATACGTCTGCTGCCACTTTAACCGAAATCATCCGGCCCGGTTCTGCGGGTGGCTCGCCTTTAGGAATGGCATCCACATGCTCCATGCCCTCAATCACGCGGCCATAAACCGTGTATTGGCCATTCAGAAAGTGGCCGTCAGCCAGCATCAGGAAAAACTGTGAATTTGCCGAATCAGGGCTTTGCGAGCGCGCCGCCCCGAGCACACCACGGTCAAACGGCAGCTTGGAGAACTCGGCCTTCAGGTTTGGCTTGTCAGAGCCGCCGGTGCCCGCCATGCGCAGGTTAAAACCGTCTTCCATGTCGCCATTGGCCACATCGCCGGTTTGGGCCATAAAGCCGTCAATCACACGGTGGAAGGTCACGTTGTCATACTCACCTGCCCGCGCCAGCTCTTTCATGCGCGCTACATGGCCGGGGGCCACGTCTGGCAGCAGCTCGACAATCACATTGCCGCCTTCAACTTCAATGATAACCGTATTCTCGGGGTCTTTAATCTCAGCCATTTTGCTCTCCTTTTTGGCGTTTGCGCTAAGGTAATGGCGCGGGCAGCAAAGGAAAACCCCCTTCGCGGCTTTTCTTTTAGCGCGGCTTGGCCTAAACCCCGTTTTATGACTGATCCTATACATATTATCGGCGGCGGCATGGCCGGCTCCGAGGCCGCTTGGCAAGTTGCGCAAGCTGGCCTTCCCGTTGTGCTGCACGAGATGCGGCCAACTATTGGCACATTTGCCCACCAAACCGGTGATTTTGCCGAGTTGGTGTGCTCCAATTCCTTCCGCTCGGATGATGACGAGGCCAATGCTGTGGGCCTGCTCCACTGGGAAATGCGCCAATCCGGCGGGCTGATTATGGAAATGGCTGATGCCCACGCCCTGCCTGCTGGCAGCGCCTTGGCGGTGGACCGTAACGCCTTTTCAGCGGCGGTCACTGAGCGCCTGCGCAGCCACCCAAATATCAGCTTTGAAACGGGCGAGATCACCACCCTGCCCGACTGGAGCAACACGATTATTGCCACAGGGCCGCTGACCACCACCGCGCTGGCCAAATCCATTATGGCGGCAGGCGGTGAGGATGGTTTGGCGTTTTTTGACGCCATTGCGCCGATTGTTTATGCCGAAAGCGTAAACATGGGCAAAGCGTGGTTCCAATCCCGCTACGATAAAGGCGAAACCGAGGAAGACCGCACCGCCTACCTGAACTGCCCGATGGACGAGGCACAATATAACGGCTTTATTGATGCCCTGATTGCCGCCGAGAAAACCGAATTCAAAGACTGGGAAAAGGACACTCCCTATTTTGATGGTTGCCTCCCCATCGAGGTTATGGCCGAGCGCGGCCGCGAAACCCTGCGCTGGGGGCCAATGAAGCCCGTGGGCCTGACCAACGAGCACGCGCCCGATATAAAAGCCCATGCCGTGGTGCAGCTTCGGCGCGATAATAGCCTCGGCACGCTGTTTAATATCGTCGGCTTTCAAACCAAGATGAATTACGGCGCGCAGAAAGAAGTTTTGCGAATGATTCCGGGCTTAGAGAACGCCGAGTTTGCCCGCTTGGGGGGCATCCACCGCAATACCTTCATCAATTCGCCCCGCTTGCTCAACGAAAAAATGCAGCTTAAATCCACGCCCAATATCCGCATGGCCGGCCAAATTACCGGCGTTGAAGGCTATGTTGAAAGCACCGCCATGGGCCTGCTCGCGGGCCGCATGGCCGTGGCGCAAGCGCGTGGCGAAGAGCTGCCCGTGCCGCCCAACACCACCGCCATGGGGGCGCTGATCACCCATATCACCGGCGGGGCCGATGCCAAAACCTTCCAGCCGATGAACGTGAATTTCGGCCTTTTCCCCGAGGTTGACGCCAAAAAAGGCCGCCGCAACCGCAAGACCCGCTACAAGGCCTATACCGACCGCGCCAAAGCCGATTTCACCGCATGGCTTGGGTAGAACGCTTCGCCCCTTCCCCCACCGGCCCGCTGCATTTGGGCCACGCCTATAGTGCGCTTTTGGCGTGGGATCGGGCAGTGGCAAATGGCGGCGAGTTCCTGCTGCGCATAGAAGACATCGACCAATCCCGCGCCCGCGTCGAGTGGGAAGCGCAGATATATGAGGATTTGGAATGGCTTGGAATTTGGTGGCCAAAACCGGTGCTGCGACAATCCGAACGGCTAAGCGCCTATCGTAAGGCTCTGAAAGAGCTATGGAACCAAAACCGCCTCTACCCCTGCACCTGCACCCGCCGTGACATCGTTGAGGCCCCGCAAGAAGGCGCGCAAATCTTGGGCCCCGATGGCATGGTTTACCCGGGCACTTGCTTTCCTGAATCCCCATATATGAGCACTTGGCCTTTTCCCGAAAACCAGACCTTACGGCTGGATATGGATGCAACCACCCGAAATCTCGGCGCGCCGAGGTTGCATTTTGAACGCTATTTCAGCTTTCAGGAAGCGGGAACTGGACCAAATGGCGAAACGGGGCTGATCGAATTTACCGCCGACGAGGCCGTTAAAACCATCGGCGACATCGTCCTCGCCCGCCGAGACATGGCCACCTCCTACCACCTCTCCGTGGTTCTGGACGATGCCTTCCAAGGCGTAACCCATGTCACCCGCGGGCAAGACCTGTTCGAGGCCACCAAAATCCACGTCATCCTGCAAAAGCTGCTCGGCCTGCCCACCCCTGTTTACCACCACCACGTACTCATCCGCGATAAAAACGGCAAGCGCCTCGCCAAGCGCGACGATGCCCGCGCGATTTCGAAATTCCGCGATGATGGTGCCACGCCAGAGGACATCCGGCGCATGGTCGGGCTTTAACCCTCGGGCTGGCTCAGCTCCACCTCTTTGCCTCCCCGCACCGCCGTATAAAAACAGCTCCGGCGGTTGGTGTGGCAGGCAGGGCCGATCTGCTCGACCAGCGCCAACAGGCAATCTCGGTCACAATCCAGCCGCATATCTTTCAGGGTTTGCACATGCCCCGAGCTTTCCCCCTTACGCCAAAACGCCTGCCGTGAGCGGGACCAGAAGGTCATCCGCCCCGTCTCCAGCGTCTCCCTCAGGCTCTCCGCATTCATCCATGCCAGCATCAGCACCTCCAGCGTTTCGGCGTCTTGCGAGATCACCGAAACTAGCCCTTGGTCATTGAATTTCACACTTGTGATGTCAAAGGTTTTCATTTTGCTTTTCATTCCTGCTTGGAGTGCCTATCTGTTGGTAAATCTAGCCAGCGGAGCCTAAAAATGCCAGATGATAGTGAACTAATCGCGCTTTATTCAGGCCAAATTCTGGCACTGGCCGCTGATATTCCCCATGCCGAGCTACTAGAAACCCCGATGGCGGAGGTCCGCAAGCGAGCCCCGCTTTGTGGCTCCAACGTGGCGGTTGGGCTGGATTATGATGGCGAAAAGATCACCCGTTTCGGGATGGATGTAAAGGCTTGCGCCCTTGGGCAAGCCTCGGCGTCCATTCTTGGCGCACAGGCGTTAGGGCTAACCGAAGCACAGGTTCTAGCCGCGCGCGACCAACTCAAGGCCCTGCTGAAAGCCGACGGGGCCACGCCGGACACGCCCTTTGAAGGCTACGAGGTTTTGCGCCCTGCACGCGGCTTCAAAAACCGCCACGCCTCCATAATGCTGGCCCTTGAGGCCACGCTTACTGCCATAACCGAGACCAAAAAAATGGCGCAGCCCTAAAGCCGCGCCGAGGTGGTGCATCTGGCCCGAGGCAGATCGGGCAAGACGAGCAGACTTAAAAAGACAAAACCACAAGCACCATGACAAAGATCGCACCCAGCGAAAGCGCATCTTCGATCAGCTCTTTTGCTGGGGAAGCTTCGAATTTCCGAATGAGCGTTGTCATGAGTATCTCCGTGGTTAAATTCCGTTAAGTTTCCTTAATGTTCTCTATTTGGACTAGATAGTCAAGAACATTTTAGGAACATTAACCATTTAACCGACCTTAAGCATCAAAAACGCCTTATCTCTGTCCATCAAATACAACAGCGCCCTCGCCGCTTTCCCTCGTGTTTTCAGCAAGTTAGGGTCCATCTCCAGCAGGAGCCGCGCATCATCCTGCGCAATTTTCATCAACGGCTCCTGTTGCTCCAAATCTGCCACCCTGAATTGCGGCAGTCCAGATTGCTTAACCCCCAAGAGATCCCCCGCGCCCCGCAGCCGTAAATCTTCATCCGCAATCCGAAAGCCGTCCTCCGTTTCCCGCATAATCCCCAGCCGCGCCAACCCGCTTTGGGTCAGCGGCGGGTCGTACATTAGGAGGCAAGTGGAAGCCTTGTTCCCGCGCCCGACCCGCCCGCGCAACTGGTGCAGTTGCGCCAGCCCAAAATTCTGCGCGCCTTCAATGACCATAATTGTGGCATTGGGCACATCCACCCCGACCTCGATCACCGTTGTCGCCACCAAAACCTTGGTTTTTCCCGCCACAAAATCCGCCATCGCCGCGTCCTTCTCAGCGGGCTTTAACTGTCCATGCACCAGCCCCACCGCCGCCTCGCCAAGCGCCAGCCGCAGCACGCGGTAGCGCTCCTCAGCCGCCGTCAGCGCCATCACCTCGCTCTCCTCCACCAGCGGGCAAACCCAAAAAACCTGCTGCCCATTCGCGATCGCCCCCCGTAGCTTTTCCACCACTTCGTCCATGCGCCCTGCTGACACCACAACGGTTTCAATGGGCAGCCGCCCAGCCGGTTTTTCGTCCAGCACCGAAACCTCCATATCGCCAAAATGGCTCAGCGCCAGCGAGCGAGGAATCGGCGTAGCGGTCATCACCAAACCATCCACCGCCCTGCCCTTGCTGCTAAGCTGCATCCGCTCAGACACCCCAAACCGGTGCTGCTCATCAACAATCGCCAGCCGTAAGTCCTTGAAATGCACATCTTTCTGGAAAATCGCATGGGTGCCGAGCAGGATGTCAATCTCCCCCGCTTCCAGCGCCGACAGCTTGGCCGCCCGCGCCTTGCCCTTGTCGCGCCCCGTCAAAATCTCCATGCGCAGGCCCACTGTCTCGGCCATCCCGCGAAGGCTTTCTATATGTTGCCGCACCAAAATCTCCGTCGGGGCCATCATCGCCGCCTGCCCGCCAGCCTCGACCACCGCGCACATCGCCAGCATCGCCACCAGCGTTTTTCCTGCCCCGACATCGCCCTGCAAAAGCCGGTTCATCCGCGTGTCCGCCGCTAAATCCGCCACAATCTCAGCCACAGCGCGGTTCTGCGCCCCTGTCGGCTCAAACGGCAGCGCCGCCACCAGCTTGGCCCCCAGCCGCCCTTCAGAAACCGTCGAAATCCCCCTACTCGCCCGCCGCTGCGCCCGCGCCAGTGCGAGGGTGAGCTGATGGGCGAAAAGCTCATCATAAGCCAGCCGCTCGCGGGCCTTAGCCGCGGGCATAAGGTCCGCTGCCTCACTCGGATTATGCGCGGCTTCAAGAGCTTCTTTCCAGCTCGGCCACCCATGTTTTTTTATCAGGCTTGGCTCAATCCACTCCGCTAAATCCGGCGCGATATTCACCGCTGCGACCATCGCTTTGCGCATCGCGCGCTGCGTTATGCCCTGCGTTAGCGGGTAGGTCGGCTCAAAGGCAGGCAGCTTATCGGCCTCGTCGGGCTTCAAAATATGGTCAGGGTGCTGCATCTGCGCGATCCCGTCGTAAAGCTCGACCTTGCCCGAAACAATCCGCCGCTCGCCCTCGGGCAGTTGCTCCTTGAGCCAGCCTGTGTTTGGCCGAAAAAACACCAGTTGGAAATCCAGTTCAGCGTCAGACACTAACACCCGAAACGGCCCCCTCGTGGCCGCATTCCGGTGCGCTGTCACCTCGACCTCCACGGTCGCCACCGTCGGAAATTCAAGCCCTTTCAGCGATTTACGCAACCGCCGATCCACCCCTGAATGAGGCAGCGTAAACAGCAGGTCCTTGGGCCGCGTCAACCCCGCCTTCCCCAGCGCCTCCGCCCCCTTGGGGCCGATGCCGCTAAGCTTGCGGGTATCACCAAACAGCGGAAACAGGATTTCGGGGCGAGCAGACATGGCGCTATATCACCGCGTTTGGGCGATCAGCGCAAGCCATTCGTCTTCCGTCAGCACCTGCACCCCAAGGCTCTCGGCCTTTTTGAGCTTGCTCCCCGCCTTCTCCCCCGCCACAAGAATATCAGTTTTTGCCGAGACCGACCCCGAGACCTTAGCCCCCAGCCCCTCGGCCTGCGCTTTTGCTTCCGCACGGCTAATTTTGCTCAAACTGCCGGTAAAAACCAGGGTTTTCCCTGCCACAGGAGAATTACCAGCATCCGGCGGCAAAACGTCCTCGATGGTTAGCTGTTCCACCAGCGCCTCTACCATTTTCCGCGTGATTTCGGTATGAAAAAAGTCTACTACCGAAGCCGCCATCACCTCCCCAACCCCGTCAATCCCGTTCAGCTCCTCCCACGCCGCGCCCTCGTGGGGCTGTGCTGCGATCATCGCCGCCTGAAACGCTGCCCAGCTTTGATAGGTGCGCGCCAAAAGCATCCCAGAATTTTCGCCGACATGGCGGATGCCAAGGGAAAAAATCAGTCGGTTGAGCGGGATCGTCCGGCGGGCTTCGATGGCATTGAGCAGGTTGCGGGCAGAGACCTCGCCCCAGCCCTCGCGCTTGGCCAAAGCCTCGCCATAGCGAGCTTTAAGGGTGAAAATATCCGCCGGTTCAGCAACCCAGCCAAGCTCAACAAAAGCCTGCACCTGTTTGGCCCCCAGCCCGTCAATATCAAATGCCTGCCGTGCCACAAAATGCTTCAACTTCTCAAGGCGTTGCGCGCCGCAGCTAAACTCACCCGAGCAGCGCGCCACCGCGTCACCCGACTCGCGAATCGCATCAGACCCGCAAATTGGGCAGGCTTTAGGAAATGTATAAGGCTCCGGATTCTCGCGCTTGCTCAGGTCCACATCCCGAATTTTCGGGATCACATCGCCCGCGCGATAAACCTCGACCCAGTCGCCTTCGCGAATATCCCGCCCGTCGCGGATGGGCGCGCCCTTGGAGTCCAGCCCCTTGATATAATCCTCATTATGCAGGGTTGCGTTGCTCACAACCACGCCGCCCACCGTCACCGGATGCAGGCGCGCCACGGGCGAAAGCGCCCCGGTTCGGCCCACCTGAATGTCGATCGCTTCAAGCCGCGTCCACGCTGTTTCTGCCGGAAACTTATGCGCTATCGCCCAGCGAGGCGTGGTGGAGCGCATCCCGAGGCGGGTTTGCAGGGCGAGGTCGTTCACCTTGTAAACCACGCCGTCGATATCATAGCCGAGCGTGGCCCGCTGGCGCTCAATCTCTTTATACTGCCGGATCAGAGCTTCGGGCGAATCGCAGAGCTTGGTCAGCGGGTTGGTCGCAAAGCCCATCTTGGCCAGCCGCTCGATGGCGCCGTTCTGGCTATTCGCCAGCGGTTCCGAGAGCGCCCCCCAGGCATAGGCGAAAAACGACAGTGGACGGGTGGCGGTGATGCTTGCATCGAGCTGCCGGAGCGAACCAGCAGCAGCATTGCGCGGATTGGAAAACGGCTTTTCCCCCGCCGCTTCTTGCCGCTTGTTTAGCGCCTCAAAGGCAGTGTGTTCCATATAGACTTCGCCACGCACTTCCAGAATTACCGGTGCGTTTTCAACGAATTGCGGAATGCCACTCACATGTAGTGCGTTGGCGGTTACATCTTCGCCCTCCTCGCCATCCCCCCTTGTGGCGGCGTATTTTAACTTTCCATCCTCATAGCGAATACTCAGAGAAAGCCCGTCGATCTTTGGCTCAGCGGTGTACCTCACTGGCTCGGTTAAGCTCAGAAATTTGCGCACACGGGTATCAAACTCCACCACATCTTCATCAGAAAACGCATTCCCAAGTGAAAGCATAGGCACTTCATGCCGGATTTTCCCGAATCCCGAAGCCGGTGCTGCCCCCACCCGCTTTGAAGGGCTATCGGCCCGAACCAACTCCGGGAACTGAGCCTCTATCGCCAAGTTCCGCGCCTTAAGCGCATCATAGGCTGCATCATCTATATTAGGGGCATCCGCTTGATAATAAGCTGCCTCTGCCGCCCTCATAAATGCGGAAAGGCGGGCCAACTCGGCCCGCGCTTCTTGTTCTGTCAGGTTTTCAACCGAAATTTCGCCCATCGGCCCTGCTCCCCACTGCTTATCAGAGAGTTAGGCTAATTTTGGCTAAACAGCAATGGGTTGCGGCTCTTCCACTGCCACAGGTTCGCGCAACACATAGCCACGGCCCCAAACTGTTTCGATGTAGTTTTCGCCACCTAGCGCGTTGCTAAGTTTTTTGCGAAGCTTACAAATAAACACGTCGATGATCTTTAGCTCCGGCTCATCCATGCCGCCATATAGGTGGTTGAGGAACATTTCTTTGGTTAGCGTCGTGCCTTTCCTAAGGCTCAACAGCTCAAACATCTGGTATTCCTTGCCAGTTAAATGCACAGGCCGGCCATTGGCTTCAACGGTTTTTGCATCCAAGTTAACCACGACATTTCCCGTTGTGATCAGCGATTGCGCATGGCCCTTGGAGCGCCGGACAATGGCGTGAATACGCGCCACCAGCTCTTCACGGTGGAAAGGCTTGGTCATATAGTCATCCGCGCCAAAACCAAAGCCTTTGATTTTGTTTTCGGTGTCATCCATGCCGGAAAGAATAAGGATCGGCGTGTCGATTTTGGACAGCCGAAGCTGGCGCAACACCTCGTGGCCATTCATATCCGGCAGGTTAATGTCCAGCAGGATAAGATCATAATCATAGAGCTTGGCGAGGTCGATCCCCTCCTCCCCCAGATCGGTGGCATAGACATTCAGGTTTGCACTCGCCAACATCATTTCGATGCTTTTCGAGGTCATTGGGTCATCTTCAACAAGCAGAATTCGCATGGTTAATCCTTTTTCGGCCATCCCGTCGCAACTTGGTTAACCATTACCCAAAAAGGTTAACCAATTATTACAACTGCGTAAACTCCCCGAAAAAAGCGGGTATTAGCGATAATCCTGAATTTTGGTAACCCGCAAGCCACTGCGGCCATGGGTTGTCAGGGCTTTCACCCAACCCTCAAATTCCTCGCTAGATAAGCTATACATATCAATCGCTTCTTCGCGCGAAAGCATGCCAGCAGCCACCGCCGTTACTACCGTTGCTTTGCGCCGCGCCACCCAGCGCCGCGTATTCACCGACGGTAAATCGGACCTTGATAGGATGGTGCCATCGGGGAGCGCCACGTAAACGGGCCCCTTTTGTCGTCTAATATACATTGTTCCCTCACTTCATTAATTCCCACGAACCAACCTTGCGCCTCACGCCTTAACGAAATATGAAAGCCCCCCTTGGAAGTGCTTAAAATTCGCTTATATTACGAGCTAAAGTGGAGCCGATTATGCCTGAAACTGCCCTGAATAGCCTCGGATTTGCCAAGCCGCCAAGCGAAACCCGCGTGGTGGTGGCGATGTCCGGCGGGGTTGATAGCTCGGTGGTTGCGGCCCTGTTGGCGCGTGAGGGCTATGACGTGGTTGGCGTGACTTTGCAGCTTTATGACCACGGCGCGGCGCTGGCTAAAAAGGGCGCCTGTTGCGCGGGGCGAGACATCCATGATGCTCGCCGTGTGGCCGAGGAAATGGGCTTTCCGCATTATGTGCTGGATTACGAAAACATCTTTCAGGATGCGGTGATTGACGAGTTTGCAGATGCTTATCTGGCCGGCTCCACCCCCGTGCCCTGCATCCGCTGCAATGAGCGTGTGAAGTTCAAAGACCTGCTCAATACGGCAAAAGACCTTGGGGCGGACTGTATGGCGACGGGCCACTACATTCAGCGCAAGCTTGGCGAATCAGGCCCCGAGCTGCACCGCGCGGCGGATTTTGACCGCGACCAGAGCTATTTTCTGTTTTCCACCACGCCTGAGCAGCTCTCCTATCTGCGCTTTCCGCTTGGGCATTTGCGCTCAAAAGCCGAAACCCGCGCGCTGGCTGCCGAATTTGGCCTGAGCGTGGCCGATAAGCCTGACAGCCAGGATATTTGCTTTGTGCCCAATGGCTCCTATGCAGATGTGATCGAAAAACTGCGCCCCGGTGCGGCAGAGCCGGGCGACATTGTGGACCTTGAGGGCAATATTCTTGGCCAGCACAAAGGCGTGATTCGCTATACCATCGGCCAGCGGCGCGGGCTTGGCATTGGCGGTGGGGACCCGCTCTATGTGATCAAGCTTGACGCCGATAAGCAGCAGGTGGTGGTCGGTCCCGTCGAGGCGCTTTCGACCCGCACAGTTGGGCTAACTGAGATTAACTGGCTCGGAGACACCCCGTTTGAAAGCGCCCCTGAAGGTGGTTGGGATATCTCGGTGAAAGTCCGCTCGACCCGCCCGCCAATCCCTGCGCTTTTGGTGCCCACAGGGCCGGAGACCGCCCGCGTAGAGCTGCGCAGCGCCGAGGCGGGGGTTTCTCCGGGGCAGGCCTGTGTGTTTTACGCCAATGAGGGCAGCCGCGTGCTCGGCGGTGGCTGGATAGCTGCATCGTAGGGTGCGTGGTCCTCCACGCACCGCGCGCAACGGTGCGTGCAAAGCACAGCACCCTACGTCTTTCTCGGCCGCACCAGCGCCACCCCAAGCAGCATAAGCCCCATCGCCAGCCATACCCATTTCGAGTAGGTTTCGCCCAGAAACACCATCGAGATCAGCACGCCCCAGCCCGTAACCAGATACGCCACCTGAGACGAAAACACAGGCCCCGCGCGGTGGATAAGCCAAACGTAAAGAATGTAGGCGGTGATATTCAGCGTCGCCCCTGCCGGAATCGCCCATTCCGGCGCGTCCCATGGCTTGATCGGGTCTATCCATTGGCCCAGCCCAAGGGCCAGCGGCACGGCAAATATCAGCGCAACAATGGTGGCGCCAAACAGGGTTTGCGTCGCATCCAGCCCGCGCTCGCCCATATAGGTCAGGAAATTACCCTCCATGCCATAGAGCAGCGGCGCCACGGCCATAAGCAGCACAAAAACATATTTTGTCGGGTCCGGCAGGCTGGCCTCGGGGCCGATAAGTAGCACCAGCGCCATGGCCCCGCTCAGTGCGCCAAGTAGGCGCAGCCAGTTAAAGCGCTCAAAGCCCATCAGCAAAGCTATAGGCATGGAAAACAGCGGCACAAGCGCGATGAGGATCGAAATAATGCCCGCAGGCAACTCGGCGCTGGCCGTGTAGGAAAAGAAATTCGGCAATACCGTGCCAAGCAGGGCAACCCCGATATAAACTGGCAGGTTTTTGCGGGTGAAATTCAGGCGCTTGCCTCGAACCAGCAGAAATGCCGCCGATAGCGCCACGCCTATCACCATCTGCCACACCATTATGCCAAAGGGCTTATAGCCAGTAGACACAGCAATTTTAGTAATCGGAAACACCGCGCCCCAGACCAGCCCCATAAACACAAGCGTGCCGTAATTCAGCAGAGTTTTCACAGCGGGGATGGTCCTTGCTGCTGAAGCAAACCACCAATGCGCACAGGCTCTATGCGGGTGGCTTTGCCTTTGTCTGTCTCGATATAAACCCCGCTTAACGTGGCCTCGCCCGTGGCGGGCGTAAAGCGCCCCTTGCTCATGCCTGTCAAAAACCGCCGCATCGGCTCCAGTGGCTCCATGCCGATCACCGAGTTGTAATCGCCGCACATGCCAGCGTCTGTAAGGCAGGCCGTGCCCTTTGCCAGAATGCGCGCATCGGCGGTGGGCACATGGGTATGGGTGCCCACCACTAGCGAGGCGCGGCCATCCAGCCAATGCCCCATCGCCATTTTCTCCGAAGTTACCTCGGCATGGAAATCAACGATCACAGCATCGGCTGACTGCCCCAAAGGCGCGGCCTTAAGCGCTGCGTCCAGCGCCGAAAACGGGTCATCAAACGGCCGCTTCATAAACACCTGCCCCAGCGCCTGCGCCACAAACACCTTTTTACCATTGGCCGCCGTAAACAACCGCGCGCCCACGCCCGGTGCGGTTTTAGCGTAATTCAGCGGGCGGATAATCCGTGGTTCGGCCTCGATCGCCTTGAGCATATCGCGCTGGTCAAAGGCATGGTCGCCCAGCGTTACTACATCGGCCCCCGCCTCGAAAAAACCAAGTGCATGTGCGCCCGTAAGCCCCATGCCACCCGTGGCGTTTTCACCATTCACCACGATAAAATCGAGGCCCCATGCGCGTTTCATCTCGGGCAAGCGCGCGGCAATTGCCTTGCGCCCTGCCCGCCCCATTACATCACCAAGAAACAGTATTTTCATGGGGTCGAGGGATAGCGATGAAAATCGCCCATCACAAGGCAATCTTTACCTCGCGTTCAGATTTATCTGCGATGTAGGGATAAGTTTACGAAAAATAGCGAAGTCATGAACCATCAAGCCTCCCTCTCCCAGCAAGCCGCCGTGGCCAGCCTGACCCAGCGCCA
>JAJRRX010000251.1 GCA_024279075.1 Alphaproteobacteria bacterium
CAACCGGGGAGATTGCTATGTTTGACACTGCGCTGATTTGGGATTGGGTGGCTTTTGTTGTCCGTTGGATCCATGTCATCACCGCTATGGCGTGGATTGGCGCGTCATTCTTTTTTATTGCGCTCGACCTTGGCCTCAAGAAAGCGGCCAACATGCCCAAGGGGGTAAATGGCGAAGAATGGCAAGTGCATGGCGGCGGGTTTTACCACATTCAGAAATACATGGTGGCCCCCGAAAACATGCCCGAGCATCTGATCTGGCATAAGTGGCAAAGCTACACAACATGGGTATCCGGCGCGCTGCTTTTGATGATCGTTTATTGGCTGGGCGGCGAGATTTTCCTGCTCGACCCAAGCAAAGTTGACCTAACCCTGTGGCAGGGTATTTTGATCTCGGCAGGCTCGCTGACCATCGGCTGGATATTGTATGACCTTATGTGCAAATCCAAGCTTGGCGCGCGGCCAACCCTGCTGATGCTGCTGCTATTTGTAATCCTTGTGGTTATGGCATGGGGCTATAACCAGATCTTCACAGGCCGCGCGGCGCTTTTACACCTTGGCGCTTTTACTGCCACCATCATGACGGCAAATGTGTTTTTCATCATCATGCCCAATCAGCGAATCGTGGTGAAAGACCTGAAAGAAGGCCGCACGCCGGATGCAAAATACGGCAAAATTGCCAAGCTGCGCTCGACCCATAATAACTACCTCACCTTGCCGGTGATTTTTCTCATGCTCAGCACGCATTACCCGCTGTCCTTCGCAACAGAGTATAGCTGGGCCATCGCCAGCCTTGTGTTCCTCACCGGCGTCACCATCCGGCATTATTTCAACACCCTGCATGCCACGGGCAAAGGCCCAAGCTGGACATGGGTGGCCACGGTGGGGCTAATGCTGCTGATCGCGTGGCTCTCTACGTTTTCAGGCACTGAAACCTATGAACAGGCCGAAGCTCGCGCGCTAACCCCGGCCGAGCAACAATTCGCCGCCGCACCGGGGTTTCTGGATGCGTTTGACACGGTGGTTGGCAACTGCTCCATGTGCCACGCCCGGGAGCCGTTTTGGGACGGGGTGCCGCGCGCGCCTAAGGGAATTTACCTCGAAACCGAAAGCGATGTCGCCCATTATGCCGAGCGGATATACCTGAACGCAGGCATAAGCCACGCCATGCCCCCGCCCAACGCGGTAGAAATGGATGCAGAGTCCCGCGCCACGATCATCACATGGTTTAACGCCGCGCGGGCAAGCTGAGGCTAGAGATCAGTGCGCAGATGCCAAAGCTCGGGGAAGATTTCGATCTCCAGCATTTTGCGCAAATAACTGGTGCCCGAGGTGCCACCGGTACCGCGCTTAAAGCCGATAATGCGCTCAACGGTGGTGACATGGTTAAAGCGCCAGCGGCGGAAATAATCCTCAAAATCCACCAGTTTTTCGGCGAGCTCGTAAAGCTCCCAGTTGGCCTCTGGGTCACGGTAAACCACGCTCCATGCTTCTATTACCCCGTCATTGGGCTGGTAAGGCTGGGAAAGATCGCGGTTGAGCACCGCATCTGGCACGGTGTGGCCCGCCTTATGCAGTACTTGAAGGGCTGTGTCATAAAGGCTAGGCCGCGCAAGCTCGGCGCGCAGCATATCGGCGATGTCTGGTCGGTGCGCGTGGGGCTTTATCATCGCCACATTACGGTTGCCCACAGCAAATTCGATCAGCCGATATTGCCATGATTGAAAGCCGGAAGACTGGCCAAGGGCCTCGCGGAAGGTGGTATATTCCGAGGGGGTCATGGTGCGCAAAACATCCCACGCATTGTTGAGCTGCTCAAATATCCGCGCAATGCGTGCCAGCATTTTAAAGGCAAGGCGGGGGGTGCCGTTGGCCAAAGCCGCACGCGCGGCGGTTAGCTCATGAAGGGCAAGGCGCATCCATAATTCGCTGGTTTGGTGCTGGATCACAAACAGCATTTCATCATGGGCTTGGGTCAGCGGGTGCTGGGCGCTGAGGATTTTATCCAAATGCAGATAATCGCCATAAGACATGCGGCCATCAAAGGACATTTGCGCGCCGTCATCGGCGGGGTTTATCGGGGTGGTCATATTTTTCTCCTGAATGAATGGGGGCGAGGCTAGGGCCGCGCGCCCTCTCCATTCAGGCAGGCTTTCATTGCGAGGCGGCGCCATTGGGCCACCCAGCCCGCAGGCCGACAAAGCGGAAGGCGCGCAGCGGGCATCAAGTTACCCGCGCTTTGGTTTTATATTCGGGTTGGTCCCACAGGCGGTTGGCCATCACATCAGCAATAATGGCAATCGCGGCCTGCACATCGCCTTGATCAATGTAAAGCGGGGTGAAACCAAAGCGCATGATATCCGGCGCGCGGAAATCACCAATAACACCGCGCGCGATCAGAGCTTGCATGGCCGCATAGCCGTGCTCAAAGTGAAACGAAACCTGCGAGCCGCGCTCCCTACCCGCACGCGGCGAGGCAAGGTGCAGCGCGGGGCAAGTGGCCTCTATGCCAGCAATAAACTGGTCACAAAGCATGATAGATTGCGCATGCACATCGGCCATCTCGACCATATCCCAAATATCCATCGCCGCTTCCAGCGCTGCCATTTGCAACACCGGCGGGGTGCCCACCCGCATGCGCTCAATGCCCGCGCCCGGGCGGTAGTTGAGGTCAAATGCGAAAGGCGCATCATGGCCAAGCCAGCCGGAAAGCGCGGGGCGGATATTTTCAGCATGGCGCGGGGCGACATAGATGAAGGCGGGCGCACCGGGGCCGCCATTGAGGTATTTGTAAGAGCAACCCACCGCAAAATCAGCGCCAACACCCGCAAGATCAACCGGCACTGCGCCTGCTGAATGGGCGAGATCCCAGATTACCAGCGCGCCGGCGGCATGGGCAGCACGGGTGAGCGCCGCCATGTCGTGGCGGCGGCCTGTGCGGTAGTCCACTTCGGTCAGCATCAGCACCGCAACATCTTCGTTAATATGCGCCATCACCGCTTCAGGGGCTGGGGTTTTAAGCTGGTGCTGGCGGCCCAAGGAGGTAATCAGGCCTTCAGCCATATATAAATCAGTGGGGAAATTGCCGCTATCGCTCAAAATAACCCGCCGCTCAGGGCGCATTTCCAGAGCTGAGGCCAATGCTTGATAGACCTTGATAGAAAGCGTATCGCCCATAGCCACATGGCCAGCTTCCGCGCCGATCAAGCGGCCAATGCGATCACCTATTTTGGTAGGCTGATCCATCCAGCCTGCTTTGTTCCAGCCCGTGATCAGCATTTCGCCCCACTCATCACGGGTGGTTTTTTCCACCCGCGTCACGGCGGCACGGGGCAGCGCGCCCAACGAGTTGCCGTCGAGATAGATCACCCCATCCGGCAAGAAAAACATGTTCTTTGTGGCAGCAAAATCGGTCACGCGGTCTCTCCCTTTATGCGCAAGGCTTACCCCATTTGCCCTCGATGTCAAACCCTGTGAAAATGTTCTTATTGCTGCGCCTATCAGCCAAGTGCAAGCGTGGCGACCAGCACCGCCCACGAGGCCCCGTGCATGTCGCGGTCTTGCACGCTGCCCTGCACCTCGGGGCGGGGCAGGCTGAGTTTGATGACGTTGAGATCCGGCAGGGCAAAGCGCTTTATGCTGGCCTCCTCGGCCTGAAAAAGCCGCGCGACTTGGGCCGTGGTCAGGCCTGCGTTGATCTGCTCATATGCGGCTTTGGAGCCTGCAAAAATGTCAATCGTCAGCCAAAATGGCCCGGCGTTTTTACTGCGTATTTTTTGGGCGATGTTGCCAAGCCTAGCCATGGGTCAGCACCTCTAGTGTAAAGGCGTCCATCGGGTTGTCCAATGTAAGCACATGGTTGAGGCAAAACCGATAAACCGCGCCACGGTCCATTTCGGGGGGCGAAAACGGGAAGGCAAAGGTGGGCTGCTCCTCGGATTCGGTCAGGGGGTGGTGCAGCAAGTAGGGGTTAAGCATTTTGGCTATTTCCAGCGCAAGCGCATGGGTTTGGGCCGTAACAATGCCCAGAACGCCAAGCTCGATCGGGGTGCTGGCCTCGGTTTCCAGCGCGCCAAAACTGGCATTTTGGCCGATCAGCCGCAGCTCGATAGAGAAATCTCGCACGCCAAGGCGGTCCACCACTTTGGCCTTGCACTTCGCTTCGATATCCGCTGCCCAATCGGACGCATTTTGCACATAGCGCGCATCCCGCAGCAGCACCAGGCTCGCCACCTGATACCCCGCCCGCGCCGCCCCTTCGAGCTTCACAGTATAGCTTTCCGCCTCGTGCCATGTGGCCCCGCGCACCTGCACCCGCCGGTCATCCAGCGCTGTGTAAACCGCCGCGCTCACATCCAAACGCCCGCCCGGCTCGTGCAGAATAAACGGGTCACTGTTTTCATAAAGCATATGGGCCGAAACCGTGTGCGGGGTGGCCTGCGAGGCTTTGGCCATCGGGGTTACCGTAAAGCCATCGCCCTCAAATTCCAGCATCACCACCCCCGATTGCGGGTTGGTGGCGCAAAGCGCCCCGCATTCGCCAATTTTGGCCCCGTGCCACGCTGCCCCTGCATTCGCCCCGCGCATCAAAGGCAAGGCTGCAATAATCGCCGTATCGGTGCAGCGCCCTGCAATGATAATATCTGCCCCTGTTTCCAGCGCCTTCGTCACCTGCTCCACCCCCGCCAGCGCCACGATGTTGCTGCATCCGCGCAGGTTTTCGACGCTGATTTCCGGTGCATTAGGCAGCGGCAATATCCGCCCTGCCTGCCAAGCCTTCGCCATCGCCTCAGGGTTTTGCGAGGACCGCAACACCGCGATCTTCAGGCTTTGCCCAAGCTCACCGGCAATCTCTCGGGTGATCTCCAGCAGCCATTCCACCGCGCCATCGGTGCCACACGTGCCAGCCGTGCCAATAATCAGCGGTACGCCTGCCTCGGCCCGCGCCTGCATCAGCCCGCGCCACTCAATCTTGGTCGAGGCCCGCGCGTATTTGGAAACCCCCGTACCAAGATAAAACGGCCCCGAATCGGTGGAGCCGCCATCCACCGCAATAATGTCAGGCCCC
>JAJRRX010000252.1 GCA_024279075.1 Alphaproteobacteria bacterium
AAGCGGCATGGTCGGCGCCCAGAGCTCAGGGCCGTTAAGGCCGGATTTGCCGTGCACATTTTCCGCCGTCACCAGTGCGCGTACCATTGGGCGCACGGCACCGGCAAATACCGGAATATCCGTGCGCCCTGCCAGCTCACACACAATCCGCGCAGTGCGCTGGGTGAGCGCAAGTGGCACAGTACCCGCAACGCAGGTAATGCCCAGCACCTCAAGCTCAGGCGAGCCGAGCGCCAGCAAAATCGCTACGGCGTCATCCTGCCCCGGATCGGTATCAATGATAATTTTACGAGCTGTCATTTTACGCTTTTCTTATGTTAGTTCTGGCTTTGCGCCATACATAAATCACGGTTTGCCCTATACGCAAGCTCAAGCGTGTTTCCGCGACGCAACAATGCGCCACGCGCCGATTCTAACACCTGATACTCGCCCAAGCCCGCATTCGGGTCCGTAACCGGGGTGTCTAAGCCTTGCGCTTTCAGCTCTGCCATTCGCGCCAGTATGCCCAGCAGATCTCCATAGGACTGTTCACCAATTTCCGCACGCGTTTTAATAGCCGTGCACGCGCAAACCTGATGCGAAAACCCTTCCCCGATACAGCCTTCAATGAAAAGGTCCACCGGCCCCGTGTTTTGCGCGGGGCTGGCACATGCGGTTACGACGCTGGTCGTGAGCGCGATCATAAAACTAAACTTCACAAAATACCTCCAAATTGAGAAAAAATCGCAGGCATATCACCGGCGCGAAGGGCTAGTCTTCCGCCGCCAGCTTTTGCTTGCACACTGAAATCGCCTGCCCGTGGGGGATGAAAAACCGATAACCCTCCCCCGTAAGCGTATCCATTTCACCCGCCGCCGCCGCCGCTCCAGCATCAATCGCGGCAATCCGGTTGGATATCTCGCCAAAGCGGGCGTATTTTTGGTCTCCCAACCGCGCGTGCAGCAAGAGCGAGGCGCAAATGCAGATATCGTTTTCATTACCCTGCGCCATGCAGGTGCCGATCACGCCGTCCTCGGCCTGTTGCGCAACAGATGCAAAGGCCAGCAATGAAAGAACGGGAATTGCTAAAGCGCGCCTCAACAGATGACCGCTTGTCTTTAAGCTCGTAATACTCACAACCACCCCCATTTTTTCGGCGCTTTCATTCGCGCCTTGCCAGCCTAACTTTTCCAAGGGCTGGTATCAAGAGTGTAGGCCCTGCCCTACGCGCCACAATTTTCCACCTCGGATAGCTGCCCTTGCGTGAGGTCTTGCCGGATATCAAAATCTTTAAGCAAGGGTAGAAACGGGCCGCCCTCTTCAACCCTTAGAAAGGTAGAAATAAGCGGCGCGTCTGTCACCCCGCGCGAACATGGAGCGACAAAAACCGAAAAAGAGCCTTTTCCGTCCGCCCCCGCTTCCTGACGCAGAATAATCTCTTGCTGCGCCCGCCGGATCGCGGCTGCATCTTCCGGTGAAAGATTAAAGAACAGCACTTGCTGCGCCGGGCGTGGCACGATCTCGATCCCTTCAAATGCAGTGTGCCGTTGAAGCGGAAATACCCCGCCAATCGTTTCATCGCCTGACACCCAGGTAAAGCCAAGGGTTGCGCCATCAGCGGGCAAATCCATCTCCTCCGGAAGAACCACCGCAGCCACAAAGCCATTTGGGTCAGCCGTTAGGGGGTTTAAGCGGCTCAACTGCGCAATGGCTGCTAGATTAACAGAGCCACAAGCCCCCAGAAATAGAAGCAGTGATAAAAATCGCATGAGAATTCTCCTTTGACATAATATTATTATTGTTATACGATAATTTTATATCATGTAAAGGAGATTTAAATGCGCAAAATTCAGCAAGTTTCGAAGGGGATGGTTTTTATCCTCTCATTGGCCCTCATCTTTATGATCTTGGTAGCGGCGGCGCTCGCTTTATACCCGGACCTCTCGATCAAACAGGTTTATGGCGCCTATAACCTCCCGCCCAACCTCCCGCCACTCTCTGCTTGGCAATACGGAGCGATGGCCCTTTTGGCGGTGTTGAATTTTTTGCCGGTATTTTACATCATCTGGAAACTCATAAACATGTTTCGGCTTTTTGCTGCGGGCGAGGTTTTTACCAGTGCCGCGACCAAACACCTGTTTAGCGCGGCCAAAGGGATGGTCGTTTGGGGGGGGATTGCCATTGTCAGCACCACAGCCGCCGTGCTTGTGCTGACCGCAAACGCCGCCAAGGGCGAGCATATATTTGCGGTTTCTGTCTCCTCGGGGCAGCTTGCGGGCATTTTTGTGGGGGTTATTTTTGTGGTGATGAGCTGGGTCATGCAAGAAGCCGCGCGATTATCCGAAGAAAACGCGGGGTTTGTTTGATGGAGATTGTTGTGACGCTAGATGTGATGCTGGCCAAACGCAAGATGCGCTCAAAAGATCTGGCGGCGGCGGTGGGCATCACCGAGCAAAATATATCATTGCTGAAATCGGGCAAGGTCAAGGGCATTCGCTTTGAAACCCTGGCGCGGATTTGCGCGGCGCTAGAGTGCCAGCCCGGCGATATTTTAGAAGCCCTACCCGCGCCATGAGCAGGCGGGGATGGGTTGTTTCAACACCCGCCCCTGTAGACATGTCATATATGACATGTCTACAGGGGCGGGTCTTTATGCATGGTGCAGCCCCGTTATGCACAGGGCAGCGGCGACATGGTTAAGCCCGCACCAGCGCCTCGTATTCTTCTGAAATGCTACGCGCCAGTTCGCCAACCTCAAAAGTGTAATCGCCAATTTGGCCAACGGGGGTTACCTCTGCCGCCGTGCCTGTCAGCCAACATTGCTCAAAGCCCACTAGCTCGTCGGCCATGATATGGCGCTCAACCACCTCGATGCCCCGCGCTTTCAGCATGCCAATCACGGTTTGGCGGGTGATGCCGTTGAGGAAGGCATCGGGCAGCGGGGTGTGTACCACACCGTCTTTGACAAAGAAAATATTCGCCCCCGTCGCCTCGGCCACATAGCCGCGATAATCATACATCATCGCATCCGAGCAACCCTTGGCCTCGGCGGCATGCTTGGACATGGTACAGATCATGTAAAGGCCGGACGCCTTGGCAAAGCACGGGATGGTGGCAGGATCAGGCCGCCGCCATTTGGAAATGTCGAGCTTCGCGCCTTTGTATTTGGCATCGCCATAATAGTTGCCCCACTCCCACACGGCCACCGCCATGCGCACAGGGTTGGCCGCCGCTGCGACCCCCATATCGGTGCCAGCACCACGCCATGCCAGCACGCGCACATAAGCGTCCGTTAGCCCGTTGGCCTCTAGTGCTGCATATTTCGCGGCTTCAATCTGCTCAACCGTCCATGGGATCGGCATGTCGATATAATTGCCCGATTTCAGCAGCCGCTCGGAGTGCTCAACGCTTTTAAAAATCTTGCCGTTATAGCAGCGCTCGCCTTCAAAAACCGAGGAAGCATAGTGCATAGCGTGGGTCAGCAGGTGCACATTGGCCTCGCGCCACGGCACCATTTCACCGTCTAGCCAAATTTTGCCATCGCGATCATCATATCCGTTTGCCATGAGTCTTCCTCGTATTTTTGCATAAGTTGCGCTCTGCGCGCTATTAACGTAAGTATATTACGTATTTCCTAGCATTGCCCCCTTGGAATGTCAACATAGCTGACATAAACTGTGATCAAAGCAAGATAAGGCGACCCCATGCAGAACCCGAATCGCAGCGACCAGCTCCTGTTTTTAACAGATGAGCAATTGCGCCAAGGCATCGAGATGATGTTCTTTGCGTATCGCGGGTTTACCGCCTATCCAGACCTGATTTTGGCCGAGCACAGCTACGGGCGCGCCCACCACCGCGCCATCCATTTTATTGGCCGTAAACCGGGGTTAACAGTGAGCGAACTGTTAGATATTTTGGGTGTGACCAAACAATCCTTGAACCGCGTTTTGCGAGAACTCGTGAACAATGGCTTGGTAGAAAGCCGCATTGGCAAGCGCGACCGCCGCCAACGCAACTTGCACCTTACGGTGGAGGGAAAAGCGCTGGAGCGGGAGCTTTCCAACGCTCAACGGCAGAAAATGCGCAAAGCCTATTCGGCCGCTGGCCCAGAGGCGGTGCAAGGCTTTCGCACGGTGCTGAACGCGATGTTTGAGCCCGAAGCCGCAGCCCAAATCAAGCGCTTATTGGAAGGAGACTCAGAATGACCCCCGACCTCTCAGGCGCCCACCTTCTTATTGTTGATGATGATAAGCGCATCCGCACATTATTGGCCAAATTCTTAAGCAAAAACGGATATTTAACCACCACAGCCCGCGATGCTGCCCATGCCCGCCGCCTATTGGCAGGGCTGGAGTTTGACATGCTGATCATTGATGTGATGATGCCCGGCGAAAACGGGTTTGAGTTCACCCGCGCCCTGCGAAATTCCCTCTCGACCCCGATCATGCTGCTCACCGCGCGCGGAGAGGCCTCTGACCGCATATCGGGGCTGGAAGCAGGGGCAGATGATTACCTACCAAAACCCTTTGAACCGCAAGAATTACTGCTGCGGGTAAATGCCATTTTACGCCGTGCGCCGATGGAAAGCCTGCAACCCGCCCCGCCAAAAAACCTGCATTTGGGGGCCTTTCGCTATGATATTTCCCGCGCTGAGCTGTGGCTGGATCAGCAGCTTGTTCGCCTCACCTCGACCGAAAATTCACTGATGAAAATATTTGCGGCGCAACCCGGTGAAACCATGTCGCGCAAGCGGCTAGTGGAGGCGCTTGGCCAAGGCAATTCAACGGCGCAAGAGCGCGCGATAGATGTGCAAATCACGCGGTTGAGGCGCAAAATTGAGGCGGACCCAAAATCACCCCGCTATTTGCAAACCGTGCGGGGCGCAGGCTATATGATTGTGCCGGATTAAACCCGACAGCAAACTGCTGTGCTGCGCCTTCGCTTTACTTGGCGCAAGCCATTGTTTTAACTAATTATTTTATCCAAAGTTAATTTCTCGACCTCAGTCACGCGCCATAGTAGCATGGCAACTAGATTCCTAGATATCTAGGAATCTAGTTATAGCATTATATTGTTTATTGTCAGCAGCTTATCAGCCCGGAAGCAAACTCGTTTTCAACATTCAGCCCTGCGCCTCACCACCCTTCACCAGCGCTCCTCCCACCCATGCAAAAACCGCATAACGGGCATGGGATAATGCGGCTTGTCCAACTCCGCTCACAAGCCTATCTCCCGCATATCCGATGCTGATATCGGCCAACGCATATAAAAGGAGCCCATCAGATGGCTATCATTGAAACATCCCGCTCGGTGCCTTTTGGGGCCGTATCCACCCTTCGCATCGTGAATGCATTTGATGCTTTCCTCGGCGGCATTGTGAGCACTTACCGTGCTCACAAAACCGAGAAAGCTCTGCGCAACCTTAGCAATGCTCAGCTTGAGGACATTGGCCTAGAGCGCGCTTTTATCCGTGACGTCGCTCTACGCGCTGCACATATGTAAATCTTGATTGTAACTCGTTTTCAGGCCGCGCCTTCGGGTGCGGCCTTTTTTATGGCAAAGTCCGCCGAAACACCGTTGGGCTTTGCCCAGAAAACGCCTTAAACGCTGTGTTAAACGCGCTTAGCGAGCCATAACCGACCGCCATCGCCACCTCGGTTACACGGGCATCTTCTGCCAGCATTTCCATCGCCCTGATCATCCGCATTTTGCGCTGCACCTGCCGCCATGTCATCCCGGTTTCCTCAGAAAACCGCCGCGCAAGCGTGCGCTCGGAAACATGTGCGGCGCGCGCCACCTCTTCAAAAGCCAGCTCCATATCTAGACGCGCTTGGGTAAACGCCAGCGCGCGCTTTAGGGTGTCGGATCTCCCGCTAGGTATCCACGTATTGCACGGCGTTTTCGCCAATTTTTGCGTTAGCGTTGCAAGGGCGCTAAACATTTGCCATGCCAGCGGCTCATGTATGTCGGCCTCTGGCCCCCAAGCACGGCAAGCAAGGATCATTTCTCGGGCCAATGGCGTCATATCAAATACACTGCACGCGGCTTGCGGCGGCGGGATTTCCCCCAGCTTAAAAAGCACCGAGCAACAGGTGATCGGTGCTTTAAAACTGATGCCAATCTGAGTGTTTGCGGCCAACCACGCGGCACGGGACGGTGGTAAAACCCACGTCTTTCCACCTGTTTCCAAGCGCATGCTGCCTTTGGCGGCATAGAGCAAGTAGTGCCGGTCAAAGCTGATGGTTTTGGCCAGTTCCGGCTCAAAAAACCTTGTAAAAACAAAAGGCGCGGTGGTCGCTCATGGGCACATCCTAAGGGTGGGTGCGCGTTCAGGCAAGCGCTGCCTCAAAGGTGCGACTACGGGGCGGGGCCAGCATCAGCGGGCCAAGCGCCGCCCCCACGCGGGCAAAGCCAGCACTGGCTTTGTAGGCATCAAACGCCGCCAAATCCCGCCATTCTTCCACCAGCACCCAGCCGGTTTTTGACCCCGCCACCCGCAGGGTTTTGAAGCCAAGGCAGCCCGCAAACGCCCGCGCCGCCGCGCAATCTTGCGCCAAGACCTCAAGTACCGTGGCCTGATGCGCCACTGCAATTTCGAATTCAACAATCGCGATGATCATGGCCACCTCCTATTTTGGTAATATACCCCATACTGGTGCGGCTCGGCGAACCAACTCTAAAGCCTTTTGCCGCCACGCTTTTAAAGCCCGCTGCCGCAAGTAGCCCACACATTTCGTCAGCCCGAAACGCCTTACTGCGCCAGATCATCCGAATAAGTGCTGTGCACCAATGGGGCTTGCTGGCCACAAGTAGTAGCACCCCGCCCGGCCGCAGCGCGCGGCGCAAAACGCGCAGCGCTGCTAGTGGGTCGGGGCAATGCTCGATCACATGGGCGCAGAGGATAATATCAAAGGCTTGTCGGGTCTTGAATGACTCAATTTCGCCGGTGATGCAGGTCACTTCCATATCAAGTCTGCGCCGCGCTTCTGACCTGCGCCCCAAGTATCCTCCAGCCTGATGTAGAGTCCTTGGGGTTAAATTGATGGCGTTATGCGGCCAGTTTGTCCATTGTTTTCTTCTCTGCAAATTCCATGGGTGTGAGGTTTCCGAGTGCTGAATGCGG
>JAJRRX010000253.1 GCA_024279075.1 Alphaproteobacteria bacterium
GCGCTTTGGCCCCGCGCCAAGGCCGCCATCGCCCAGCCCCAGCGACACCCCGTCAGAGGTGCCAAAACGCGGGTCGTGGCAGCTGGCGCAGGAAACACTCCGGTTGCCGCTCAGCACCGGATCATAAAACAGGAGCTGGCCGAGGGCGATTTCGGCGGGGTCATGGGTGGCAAACTGCGCATCGGCCAGCGGCAGGGGGCCGGCGTAAAGGCGGCTGGCAAAGGTCAGCAGAAAAACAAGGATGCGCATCAGGAGTCCCTCCGTATTTCGACCTGCAATTGTTGCCGATATGGCTGCTCGGGCGTGGCGATAATGCTGGCAAAGCCCTGTGCGTTCAGGGCGTTCAGGGCGTTTGGCGGCGCTTGCGGCTCTATGCACAGGGCGGTGTTTGGGCGGGGCAAATGCGCGCCCGCGTAAAGCTGGACACCGGCTTGGTCTGACCACATGCGCAGTCGATATCCATTGGCCCAAAGGCGCGCCATTGGGCCATGGGTGGGGGTGAATAACAGGTTGGTGTCAAGCGCGGCATCGGCGGGGCCGAGGGCGCGGGGGGCTTGAAAATCAAGCGCGGTACCGCTAACCGTGGCAATCTCGCCGCGCGGAATCCCGTCCGCACTGGCGGGGGTATAACGGGCCGCGGCAAGCTGCAATCTGGCGCCCCAGATCGGGCCAGTGCCGCCAAGGGTATAGTAGGAATGCTGGGCAAGGTTGATCGGGGTCGGGCGCTCGGGCATGGCCTGCATATCATAGCTTAGAGTGTGGCCAGCAAGGCGGATATCGACCGTGAAATCCACCGCGCCGGGGTAGCCTTCCTCTCCGTCGGGGGAATGATAGGACAGCCGTAGGGCTTGTGGCCCGTCCGGCTCCATCTGCCACAAGCTCTTGCCGAGGCCGCGCGGGCCGCCGTGCAGGTGGTGGGGGCCGTCATTCAAGCTGAGCTGGTGAGGGCGGCCATTGAGCGTAAATCGCCCGTTGGCGGTGCGGTTGGCCACCCTTCCTGCGATGATGCCGGTGAAATGCGGGTCGGTGAGATAATCCGCATCCTGTGATAGCTGCCGCACCATCGGCACGCCGCCAATGGTCCAGCTTCGGGTGATGGCGCCGTAGTTCAGCAGGGTCACGGCCACGTTGCCATCTTGCAGCACCATCCGTCGCAGGGCGGGGCTAGACATAGCGATTAACGATATTCTCCAGCTTTTCCTGCTGGCCCGAAACCGGCTGCGGGTTGGTGCCATTGGTCAGCACTTTGGCGGCGATATCGTCTAGCCCGCCCTTGAGCATGGCCTGCGCCTGCATCCCTTGCCAGCCAGCATAGCGCGCAGCCAAAGGCGCGCTCAGGGCTTTGTCCTCGATCATTTTCGCCGCCGCCTTCAGCCCGCGTGCGCAAATATCCATCGCGCCGATATGGGCGGCCAGCAGGTCTTCGGCATCAAGGCTTTGGCGGCGCAGCTTGGCGTCAAAATTGGTACCGCCAGAGGTGAAGCCGCCGCCTTGCAGAATGTGGTAATAGGCCAGCGCCACTTCGGGGGTATTATTCGGAAACTGGTCGGTATCCCAGCCCGATTGATAATCGTTGCGGTTCATATCTATCGAGCCGAAAATCCCCAACGCGTTTGCGGTGGCGATCTCGTGCTCGAAAGAATGCCCCGCCAGAATGGCATGGCCCTGTTCGATATTCACCTGCACCTCGCCCTCCAGCCCGTGGCGCGCAAGGAAGCCGTAAACCGTGGCCACGTCGTAATCATATTGGTGCTTGGATGGCTCTTGCGGCTTTGGCTCCAGCAAAACCGCGCCCTTAAAGCCGATTTTGTGCTTGTATTCCACAACCATATTCAGGAAGCGGCCCATATGGGCGTCCTCAAGGCCAAGGTCGGTATTGAGCAGGGTTTCATAGCCCTCGCGCCCGCCCCAAAGCACATAGTTTTGCCCACCGAGCTTATGCGTGGCATCCATGCAGGTTTTCACTGTGGCGGCGGCAATGGCAAAAACCTCCGGGTCGGGGTTGGTGGCCGCGCCGCTCATATAGCGGCGGTGGGAAAACAGATTGGCGGTGCCCCAGAGCAGGCCAAGGCCGGTATCCGCCTGTTTTTGCCCCATATAGTCAACCATTTCTACCAGATTGCGGGTGTTCTCGGCAAAATCGGCCCCCTCGGGGCGCACATCGGCATCATGGAAGCAGTAATACGGCACACCAAGTATGGAAAACATCTCGAACGCCGTGTCGGCGCGGAGTTTGCATAGGGCCATGGTGTCAGCCGGAAACCATGGGCGCTCGAAAGTTTGGCCGCCGAAAGGGTCGGTGCCCGGCCAGGCAAAGCTGTGCCACCACGCCACAGCAAAGCGCAGGTGGTCGCGCATCGGTTTGCCGAGGATCACTTCGTCGGGGTTATAGTGGCGATAGGCCAGCGGGGCGGCGCTGTCGGGGCCTTCATATTTGATCGGGGTGATATCGTTGAAAAATCCGGTGCTCATGGCATGGCTCCTGAAAAGGGTTTGAGGGCTGGATAAAGCGCGCGGTAGCGCTGGTAGGCGGCTTCATAAGCGGCGGTGAAGGCGGGGTCGGGCATAATGCTGCGGGCAATGTTAGGCGGGGTAATTATGGCCTCGGGGGCGGCGCCTGTAGCGGCGATCAGCCCGAGGCGGGCCGCCCCGAGGGCCGCGCCCAACTCGCCCGTGCGGGGCAGGTCCAGCGGCAGGTTTAGCACCGTGGCCAGCACCTTGAGCCAGTATTCCGATTGCGCGCCGCCGCCAATGGCCAGCAGGCGCTCAAGGTTTGCACCTGTGCTGCGCAGAGCCTCCAAGCTGTCGCGCAGGGCAAAAGCCACGCCTTGCATCAGGGCGCGGGTCAGTTCGGCTTGGTCGGTGGCGATATCCAGCCCGATGAAAGCGCCTCGGATGGTGGCATCATTATGGGGCGTGCGCTCGCCCGAAAGATAGGGCAGGAAGGTCACGCTAGAGGGGGCGGTGAGGGCCGCGCCGGTAAGAGCTGAAAGCGCCTCGGGGGTTTGGCCGCAGGTGTGGGAAAGCCAGTTGAGCGCATCGGTGGCCGAAAGAATAACCCCCATCTGATACCAGCGGTTCGGCAGGGCATGGCAAAAGGTGTGCACGGCGGTTTCGGGCGCGGGGGCATAGGCATTGCGCGCGGCCAGCAGCACGCCGGAGGTACCAAGCGAGACAAACCCTTGCCCCTCTGAAACACAGCCCGTGCCACAAGCCGCCGCCGCGTTATCCGCCCCGCCAGCCGCCACGGTAATTGGCCCGTTCAGGCCCCATTCCCCAAGGCGCGCCGCGCTCAGGTTGCCCGCCTGCGCGCTGCCCTCCAGCAAGGGCGGCATCTGGTCAAGGCGCATCCCGCTTTTGGTCAACAGCGTTTCAGACCACGCCCTTTTGCCCACGTCCAGCCAGCTTGTGCCAGCAGCATCAGACATATCCGTCGCCAATTCGCCTGTCAGCCAGAAGCGCAAATAATCCTTTGGCAGCAACACCTTGGCGAGTTTGGAAAAAATATACGGCTCGTGCTTGGCAACCCATGCAAGCTTGGGCGCGGTAAAACCCGGAAACACGATATTGCCGGAAAGTGCGCGGAAATCAGGGTCGGCATCTAGCGCCGCAGCTTCCTTGGCCGCGCGGGTGTCGTTCCACAAAATACAGGGGCGCAGCACCTCGCCGTGCGCATCCAGCAGCACCGCCCCGTGCATCTGCCCCGAAAGGCCAACGCCCTTCAGCGCCGCCCAGCTTGCCCCGGCTTCGGCGCGCAATTCATCCACCGCCGCCCCGCAGGCCCGCAGCCAGCTGGCGGGGTCCTGCTCGGACCAGCCCGCAAAGGGGTGCGCTACATCATAGCCCTGCTCGGCCACCGCACAAACAGTGCCATTTGCAGCCATCAACACCGCCCGCAGGCCGGACGTGCCAAGATCAAGGCCCAGATACATGATTCCCCGCTTTAATTATTTTAGTCACTAAAATAACTATTCAGGAAGCCCGCCTGCCTGTCAAGATTTCTTCACGCCTATTGGTGACAATTCCTTGATTTCCGCCAACCCGTCTTCAAAGGATGTGACAGGGCTGTATCCGAGTTCAGCGCCCGCCCGCTTGATCGAATAGCGGCGCGGCAGGGCGACAAAATCCAACTGGAAGCGCGAAAGGGGCGGAGTAGAGCGCAGGCGCAGGGTGGCCCATATAGTTTCGACAAGGCTGGCCAGCGGGCGCACTAGCCACAGGGGCAGGCTGCGGGTGGGCGGGGGTAGGCCGTTGGCTTTTATAAGGCCGCTAAGCACCGTGCGCACGGTTAGGCCCGCCGCATCGGTGATAAAATAAACCCCCGACGCTGTGCCGCCCGCCAGTGCCAGCAGAATGCCTTGGATAACATTGTCCACATGGCTGGTTTCCATAGGGGCGCGGCCATGATCTACCCAGATAAACTGGCCACCGCGCACCTTGTCGAGCACCTGCTCTATTTGCCCGCCCGGCCCCCAGATGAAGGATGGCCGCAGGATGATAACCTCCGGCCCGCCGCTGCGCCCCAAAAGGCCCAGCTCGGCGGCTTTTTTGCAGGCCCCATAGCGCGAATTGGGGCGTGAGGGGTAGGGGTGGGTTTCATCAATATCCAGCAGCGGCCCTGCCCCTTGCAACACGGATTCAGAGCTGAGATGCACCATCCGCTGCACCCCGTGCACAGCACAGGCATCGGCAAGTAACAGGGTGGCATCGACGATCTGGCGCTGCAAAATGTGCTTGTCGCCCCATGCCGTTACGGGGGCGGCGGCGTGAACCAGCACGTCGTGCCCTGCCAGTGCATTTTGCCAGTTGGCCACATCATCAAGGCTGCCGCGCAGGGGGGTGGCCCCCAGCTGGCGCAGGGTTTCGTCGCTCTGGTTCGAGCGCGAAAGCGCGGTCACGTTGTGGCCGTTTTCCAGCAGGCGCGGAATTAGCCGATTGCCAACAAAACCGCTACCGCCGGTTAGAAAAATGCGCATTTTATGTCCTTTCGGGCGGGTGAAATCGCCCTTAATGATACCCGGAGTGTGGCCGCTTCCAATTACCACGCTTGCGCCGCATCCATCACTTTGAGCACATTGCCGCCCATGAATTTGGCGACGCGGGCTTCGGAATAGCCGCGCTTGAACAAGGCACCGATGACCAGCGGCATTTTGCGGTAGGTTTCCATAACCGGCTTGTAATTGGCATCCATGTCCGAGCCGAGCGCCACGTGGTCTTCGCCCACGGTTTCAACCAGAAAATCTATCCGGTCGATGAATTCGGCCAGCGTTGTCATGCCCAACCCCACGGGCCACGCGCCGATATAGCCGCCGGTTTGTGCCACCGCATGCGCTACCTCTTCGGAGATAAACCGCGCATTCGAGCAGCTTGCGGAATTGATGTGGGTATGGGTGATCACCGCCGGTTTTTGGGTGCGCGCCATCACCGCGAGCGTGGTTTTTTCCGAGGCGTGGCTCATGTCGATCATCAGGCCGACCTCGTTCATCGCCGCCACCACCTCGTTGCCAAAGCCTGTCAGCCCGCGGGTGCCGTCCAGGTTGGTCATGGTGTCCCCGAGCGTGTTATCGGTGTAATGCACCAGCGTCAGCATGCGCATGCCGTCCTCATAAACCTGCTGCACGCGGCCAAGGTCTTCCTCCAGAAAATCCGCGCCCTCCATCGAGAGGATCGCGCCGCGCTGCCCCGCCGCTTTGGCCTGCAAGACATCCTCCGAGCCAAGACACAGCGCCACTTTGCCCGCAGTGGCCAGCGCCTTCAGGTTGGCAAGCTGGGTCTGGTAGGATTGCCACGCCTCGCCCTGCCGAAAGCCCCGCCGCGCCTTCAGGGTGCCGCCGCCGATGGTCAACAGCTGGATATCGGCCACGCCGCTAAACAGCACCGCATCCATGCCGCCGGCTTTCATGTCGGCAAGGGTGCGGTCCTCGTAAAAGCCGCCCAGCAGCGTGTAGAGCTTGATCAGAATGCCGGTGTGCTTGGCCCCGCGCAAAAAGGTGCGGCCGGGGTGGGCGTGTGCGTCTATCACCGGATGTTTGAGCATAAAACCCACGGCGCGGGCGTGCTCTTCATCCGTTAGGCTAAAGCCGACTTCGGGGGGCTGCTTGAACAGAACCGGCTTGATGCCGAGCTGGTAGGCGGCAGAGATTTTGCCCAGCACCCCGCCGGAAAATACGCGTTTATCACTCATGACTTAAATCCTTATTACTGTATCCGCCCCGCCAATGTGGCCAAGGTTTCGGCGTGGCTTTTGCGGCTGATATGGTAGCGGCTGACCGCCCATAGAATTACCGGCGTGGCGATGACCAAGAGCCAGCTCGGGGCCATGGCCAGCTGCCATGCGGTGTCGGGGCTTTGAGTGGTGGCGGTGCTGTCAAACCCGATGACATCCAGCAGCACACCGCCGATCAGCACGCTAATGGAGATGCCGAACTTGTAGGCGAAGGTATAAAGCCCGAAATAAAGCCCCTCTTGCCGCTGGTCGGTGGTGAGCTGGCCTTGGTCTGCGGCGTCAGCCACCATTGAAAACGGGATGCTCATAAAGGCGCCGTTGCCAATGCCCGCAATGGCGCTGAACATGGCCAGCGTCATGACCGTAGAGGGCGCGCCGATGGGGAAAATCCCGAGCCATACATGCGCCCACGGCATGCCGGTAAAGCCGATCAGGCCAAAAACCATGCCGATGATCAGCACGGTGCGCTTTTCGTATTTGCGGCACAGCAGCACCCATAACGGCTGCGAAAGCACCGACATGCCCAAGAGCGAAATGCCCAGAATGCCCATTTGCGGGCCGGTTAGAAGATAGGTGAAGGTGTTGACATGAACGCCGATGCTAACGGTGACCTGAAAAGAGACCTCGATCACGAAAATCACAAGCACAATGGCAAAAAAGCTTTTATTGGCCAGCGCGGTTTTCACCTGTTTCCAGACACTTGGGGTGTCTTTCGGGGCGCTGTCATTATGGTCTTTCGGGATCATGAAATAGGCCAGAACGGCGATCACCACGGTAATCACCGCCACCGCAATACCGATTTTGGGATAGGCGGCGGGGTTAAGCTGGCCGCGCGGAAACTCCGGCGTGGAGCGGAAAAACAGAATTTGCGTGCCAACCAGCGCTAAAATCATGCCGATCACGTGAAAGGCGGCGCGCCAGCCTTGCAGCGAGGCGCGGGTGTTGTAATCACGGCTGAGAGAGCCGCCGAGCGCATAATAGGGCGCGCCGTAAAAGGTGTTCATGGTTTTGGTAAACAAGACCGCGCCGAGCAGCAATATCACCTTCATGGTATTTCCGGTTTCGGGCGAAATGGACCACAGCCACCAGCTGCCAAGCGCCGTGCCCACGCCCCCGAGCAGCAAA
>JAJRRX010000254.1 GCA_024279075.1 Alphaproteobacteria bacterium
CCCAGAGGAGGCGGTCGGCTATTTTCGCAACGCGCTGGCGCAAGATCCAGAGCGGGTTGATTTTAAGCGTGGGCTGGCGGTTTCGCTCGTACGCGCAGGCAAACACGCCGAGGCCGTGCTGATTTTCGAAGCCATTCAAGAGGCCGGACAGCTGACAGCAGAAGACCGCATTTCCATGGCCGATGCTTATATTCGCAATGGCGGCTGGGAAGAAGGCGAAGCAGCGCTCGATGCCATCCCCCCCACTTTCGAGACCTATGACCGCTACCGCCTTGAGGCCATTGTCGCTGATCATAATAAAGAGTGGAGCAAGGCCGACAGCTTTTATGATATCGCCCGTGGCCTCACCACCGCCCCTGCTAACACCCTGAATAACTGGGGGTTTTCCAAGCAAATTCGCGGCGATTATGAGGATGCGGAAAAACTGTATCGCCAAGCCTTACGGGCTGACCCTACCCTGTTTCGCGCCAAGGTAAACCTTGTGCAAGTGCGAGCGCTGCGCGGCGAATATAGGCTTCCAGTGGTGCCGATGAGCGACGAAGAGCGAGCCTTGCTGTTTTATGAAGGCGCAAAAATTGCAGCGCGGCGCAGTGATTGCGATATTTTTTCCGGCCTTCTGCGCCAAGCGATAGATACCCACCCCCGCCACTTTGCAGCCGCCGCTGATGCGCTCGCTTCTCAAAGCACACTTTGCAGCAACACAGGCCTCTAACCGATGGCGACCTGGGCGATTGTTTTTCTGGTCATCACCTTTCCGTTTTGCATTTACGCCACGTGGACCGACCTGAAATTCCTGAAAATCCCCAATATTGTGCCGATTGGTATGGTGATTATGTTCATCCTAACCGGCCCCATTGTGCTGCCTCTGGACGAATATGGGCTACGCCTATTTTACGGCGTCATCGCGTTTTTGATCAGCCTGGTTTTGTTTGCCATCCACGTTGCCCCGGGCGGCGACCTCAAATTCACCACCGCAATCATCCCCTATGTCGCGACAACAGAGTTGTTGAGCTTTGCAATGTTTGTATCCTTGGCGGCCCTTATGGCGGTGTTTACCCACCTTGTTTTTGGCTGGGTTGGCCTAGCGCCAAAGGATTGGGCCTCGTGGGAAAAGGGCGGTTGGCGGCGGCGTTTTCCGGTTGGCTACGCCCTGTCGGGCGGGCTGCTCACCTATTTGGCGGCCCACCTTATTCAGCCGATCTAGCCACCGCATAGAGCACCATCAGGCCTGTTCGGCGCACTTCGCGCAGTGCAAAACCACCCTCAAGGGCGTGCTGCACCATGCTCGCGCGCAGGATTGGCTTAACGGGGCACAAAGGCACCGCCAAAAATTCGGCATTTGCTAAGCCCGCGCTATCGCCATAATACCACGGGGCCGCCGCTGGCACGCGGGCGATATCAGCCATTAGCCAGAGCGAATTCAGCACATCCGCTACCAATACTGGCCGCCCGCGCGCGGCGCTCACTGCTTCAATCTCTTTGGCCATACCCTGATATTGCGCCACCAATAGGCTTTTTTGTTGGCAATCCGGAAAGGTAAAACCATTAATCTCCACCGGTGCCAAATCAGCTGAAAGCGCTGGCCAGCCCGCAAGCGCTTGCTCAACAATGATGCGCTGCACCTGCCCCTCCGGCAACCAGATATCGGAGATGCCATCCCGCAGCTCCAGCTTGGCCCCACCGCTGGCATTATCCGCCACCGCCACCCGAAAAGGCGTTGTGCTCATAGCATAGGTCGACGGGAAACTAAACGTGATCGAGGCCACAATCAGCGCTAGCCCAACTTGGCGCGCAGGCAAGGCAAACACCGGCTTGGCCGTTGCCTCTGGCAGGTTTGCCCAAATATATAACACCATCAGGTGCAGCCATTTAGGGTCATTCCCCCAGTTTTGATAGGTGATATAGGCAAAGGCCGGTGCCAGCAAAAGCACCGCCAGCCCTTCATTCATGCGGCCAGTTTTACGAAAAAGCAGTAGCGCGGCAAACAGAATGACCGAGGTCATGATGGTGCGCGGGCTGGCCACCACATTCACAAGGCTAACGCCGGTATTCACCCGCGATGATTGCGGCTGCATGACCACCAAAAGATCATGAATATAGGCCGAAAAGTAATCCAGCCCCAACCAGCCCAGCAAGGCCAGCCCTACCAGCCCACCGATAATGGCGGCTTTCAACAGCTGGCCACCCTGCTTCTGCACCAGCAAAAGCAGAGTCACTACAGGGAGAAGCGGCGCAAAAAAGGTCATCTTCAACATTGCCAATGCGGCCATGCCAAGGCCAATTACCAAAGGCGCAATCCAGCCTTCGCCCAGCATTCGGCGCGGCGGAAACAAAACCGTGACCAGCACCAAAAACGCAATGCTCCAGCCCCAGCGGTTATAATACATCGATAGCGAAATGGTGGAGGCCCCACCGCCAAACACCACTGCCATCATGGTGATCACCATTATCGCGCCAAAATAATAGGCCTGCCCTCGGCTGAGCCGCGTAGCCGCCACCCACCAAATAACAGGCAGCATAAGCGCCAGCAGCGCCGCCCCCGCCAACAATGTCGCCTTGCCCACCGGAAACCCGAGCGCCAAAAAACCAGCCACTGGCGCAAAGCCCAAAATGCCGATCGGGGTCATAAAATCCACATGCGGCAGCTCGCCATTGGCCATGCGCAGAGAGGCATCCAGCAAATGCAGCAGGTCGCCCTCATGGCCGGTGATCATCAGCTTTGCGGGCAGAATCAGCAACAGCAGATCAAGCGCGAAAACCGCCAGCAGAAAACCGCCGAACTTTAGGGAGTGTTTGTGGGTAATAGCCCTGCCCTCACTTATAGATTTGTGTTACAGTAGGGCAGAAGCCACATATTTTAAACCGCAATTCTCCGTTAAATCACAGGCTTGCCACATGGTCTTGCGCCGCGCTAAACTCAGCCAACCGTTCACAGCAGGGAAAACGAGATGACCAACAATACCCCGATGCCCGCGCCGCCTAGATCCGTTTCGGACCTCGGCATAGACGTTACGCTGCTGCGGGAGATTTTGCTCAAAACCATGATGCGGCGAAACCTCGATAATGTGATCGGAATTGCTGAGGCCATGCGGGTCTCTGTGCCCATTGCGCAAGATCTGGTGGAGATGGCGCGCGAGCATAATATGGTAGAAACGCTTGGTGCTTCGCGGCTGGATGACCAAAAACAACTGCGCTATAAGCTTACAGAAATGGGACGGCAAACCGCGCTTGATGCCCTATCGCAATCTGAATTTTTTGGCGCGGTTCCGGTGCCGCTGGATGATTACATCACCCAGGTCGAGGCGCAATCTATCCGCGATGTTGCTGTGCCACAGGAAGCCTTAATGCGCAGCATGGAGCATTTAATCCTTAACGATCATATGTTTGGCCAGCTTGGCCCTGCGGTTAACTCACCACGCTCGGTGCTGTTTTATGGCCCGCCGGGAAACGGGAAGTCCTCCATCGCTGATGGTATCCGAAATGCCTATACCGATAATATTTACGTGCCTGAATTCATTGAATACGCGGGCAATGTTATCTCGCTCTATGACCCTCTTATTCATAACAGAATCAAGGAAGACGCTCCTGTGGAGGGTGGTTTGCGCCTTACTGGCAGCGGCCATGATAAACGCTACATTCTGTGCCAGCGCCCCACCGTTATCACCGGTGGCGAGCTAACGATGGACATGCTTGACCTTAATTTCAACCCGGTTTCCCGCACCTATCAGGCGCCCTTGCAGCTTAAATCCTCCGGTGGTGTATTTATTGTGGATGACCTTGGCCGGCAATCCACCCCGCCCCAAACCCTGATCAACCGGTGGATCGTGCCAATGGAATCCGGTTTCGATATTCTCACTCTACAATCGGGCCAAAAGTTTACCGTGCCGTTTGATACCAAAGTTATGTTTTCCACCAACTTCGCGCCGAACAAGATTTTTGACGCCGCCGCCCTGCGCCGTGTGCATTATAAAATCTTTGTTGGCAACCCTGATCGCGATGAATATATCCGCATATTTGCCCTGACCGTTGAGCAGTATCCTATTGAATTTAAAGAAGATGTTTTGAGTCACCTGCTGATGAATCTTTATCCGAAAGTGGACAATGAATATGCGGCCTATCACCCGAAATTCCTGATCGAGCAAATGATATCGGCCTGTCGCTATGAAGGGATAGAGCCGCAAATGTCAGTCGGGTTAATCGACCGCGCGTGGGAGCACCTGTTTATCACCGAAAGTGATAATAGCCTTTAAAGCGCCCTAAGCCGTTAGCCCTTCTGGCTCTTCCAGCCCATTTACACGGCAACAGGCTGTTACGGTGTTGGCTAAAAGACAGGCAATCGTCATGGGCCCCACGCCGCCTGGCACAGGGGTGATGGCACCCGCCACTTCAGCCGCACTGGCAAAATCAACATCGCCCACAAGCCGCATTTTGCCTACCCCACGCTCGGGTGCCGCAATCCGGTTAATACCAACATCAATCACCGTTGCACCGGGCTTAACCCAATCCGCATTTATCATTTCAGCCCGCCCAACGGCCGCCACCAAAATGTCAGCCCGCTTACAAAGCGCCTCAATATCCTTGGTGCGTGAATGCGCAATCGTAACCGTGCAGCTATCCCGCAATAAAAGCTGCGCCAGCGGTTTGCCCACCAAATTAGAGCGCCCAACCACCACGGCATTTAGCCCCGAAAGGCTCCCAAGCCTATCCCGCAGCAGCATCAAGCAGCCCAAAGGCGTGCAGGAAACAAGCCCCTTTTGCCCTGTCGCCAACAGCCCCGCGTTGAGCACATGCAGCCCATCCACGTCCTTCTCCGGCGCAATCGCCGCAATAATCTCGGCTTCATTTAAGTGCTCCGGCACGGGAAACTGGCACAGAATGCCATGCACCGCAGGGTCCGCATTCAGCTTCTCAAGCAGCGCCAAAAGCTCTTCACGCGAGGTTTCCGCCGCCAGCTTATACTCATAGCTGTTCATGCCGACCTCAAGGGTTTGCTTGCCCTTGTTACGCACATAAACCTCGCTCGCCGGGTCCTCCCCCACCAGTATCACCGCCA
>JAJRRX010000255.1 GCA_024279075.1 Alphaproteobacteria bacterium
AAAAGCCTCGATCTCGTCAAAGATCATGGCTGGGCTGCGGCGGCGGCATCAATTTGGGCCAAGGCGGCGGGGTCTTCACTGTAAGCGGCGCGGGCGTCTGCTATGGCTTTGGCCACGGCCTCCTCATCGCCCAATACTTTGTTAACGCTGATCAGCCGCGCCCATTCCTCCACCGTGCCGCCCTCAGAGGCCAAGCGCTCGGTGAGGCGGATCACCATAGAGCCGATCATGTCTTGCCGCTCGCCGTCCGTCATACTGGCCGCGTCTTCAACCTGTGCTGCGCTTGGGCCGGGCAGGGCGGCGGGGGCCTCACCCTGTGCGGCGGCTTGGTTGATGCGGGCCAAGGCGGCTTGGTCATCCGCGTAGGCGGTGCGGGCATCGGCCACGGCTTTGGCGGCGGCATCCATTTCGCCCAGCACTGTGTTGGCCCCGATCAGGCGCACCCATTCTTCCACCGAGCCACCCTCGCTGGCCAGCCGTTCGGTCAGTTGTGCCACCATAGAGCGGATCATATCGGCGCGCTCGCCTTCGGTCATATCACCAGCGGCTTGCACCTGCTCGGCACTCGGCCCCGCAAGCGGGGCTTGGCCTGCTGCGATGCCCGCTTGCCGGCCAAGCTCGTCCATGGCGGCACGGATGGCGGGGATCCAGGGGGCGTCTTCCGGGCCTTCTTTAAGAAGCTGGTTCCACATAATATAGGCCTCTCGTGGTTTATCATATTGCGCCAAGGCTAGCCCAGCGTAATAGCGGGCGCGCGGGTTTTCCGGAATGGCGTTCATCACTTGGTTCAGCGCTTTAATGGAATCAGGCGAGACATAGCCCTCTGCGGCCAAAATCATCAGCTCGGCATGCTCCAAATGGTCTTCCGGCGTCATGGCATCCCCCAGAATCCGGATCACTTGGTCCTCGGCGGCGTGGGCCTCGATAAAGCGGCCCGAGGCGGCGAGATTGCGGGCCAGAATACGGTGGCCTTCAAGGTCGTTCGGGCGGTCTTTTAGCGCTTCTGCCAGTTGTGCCAACAAGGCGGCATCGCTGCTTTGGGTAAGCGCGCTTAGGTTTGGCAAGCCGGTTATATCTTCGTTTCGGGCCATAATTATGGCTTCGGCCTCGGTTTGGCTCGGGCGGTCATTTTGCGCGGCAGCTTGCTGGGCGCGGTTTTCGGTGAGGGGGAAATCAGGCAAGCCCGGGTGGCCCCAGCTGCGATATATACCAAGCCCGCCAAGGCTGGTGGCCAGCACCACAATCGCCGCCAAGGCGTAGGTTGCGGTTTTGGGCGCATTGGGGGCGGGGGCCTCGGCCTCTTTCGCCTTAGCCGCGGCCAATAAGCGGCGGGAAACTTCGGTTTGGATGCGGGTGGCCTCGGCCTCTGTTATGACGCCGCGAGCTTTATCGGAGTCCACTTCTTTGAGCTGGTCTTTAAACACTTGCATATCATAGCTTGCCCGCGCCGCCGGTGTGCTTTTTTCGCGCTTTAACAGGGGGTATAGCGTCCAGACAATCGCGAGCAACGTAGCGGCGCCAACCGGTATCCAAAAAAACAAAGCCATTTTACCCTCACCCTTAAATTTTGTCGCACTTTACGCGCGGCTGGCGCTTATAGGCAACGGTCAATCGTGTAACATCCGCGTAAGGGGCGCAAATGTCGCGAACCTTGCAAGCAGTGGCGGTTACAGGCTTTGCATATAGGGTGTAATTTCGCTATTACACCCTCATTGCCGCGAAAAAAAACGGAGCCACTCCATGAGAAAATATTCGGCCTTTGCCATTGCGAGAGAAGCGTTTCGCCACCATAGCGGCTGGCAGCGGGCTTGGCGCGCACCTGAGCTGAAGAAATCCTACGAGGTGGTGATTGTGGGGGCAGGGGGCCACGGGCTGGCCACGGCTTACTATTTGGCCAAAAACCACGGCATACGAAATATAGCGGTGATTGAAAAGGGCTGGCTTGGGGGCGGAAATACCGGGCGCAATACCACGATTATCCGCTCGAATTATCTGCAAGACGAAAGCGCGGCGATTTATGAAAAGGCGCGCGGGCTTTATGAGGGGCTGAGCGCCGAGCTGAACTACAATATCATGTTTTCCCCGAGGGGCGTGATGATGCTGGCGCAAACCGAGCATGAGCTACGCAGCTTTCACCGCGTCAACCAAGCCAATACCATTCAGGGTGTGGCCACTGAAATGCTGACACCTGCGCAGGTAAAGGCCAAGGTGCCGATCATGGAGATTAACGGCCCGCGCTATCCGGTGCTTGGTGCGCTCTGGCAGGCCCGTGGCGGCACCGCGCGGCATGATGCGGTGGCGTGGGGCTATGCCCGCGCGGCGAGTGATTTGGGTGTGGATATCATCCAGCAAACCGAGGTAACGGGCATTACGCAATCCGGCGGGCAGGTGACCGGCGTGCAAACCACGCGCGGCGACGTGGCCTGCAAAAAGCTTGGCATTGTGGTGGCGGGGCACTCGGGCGTACTGGCACAAATGGCGGGCTTTAGGCTGCCGATTGAGTCGGTTTCCTTGCAAGCTTTGGTGAGCGAGCCGATAAAGCCCTGCATTGATGTAGTGGTGATGGCCAACACCGTGCATGGCTACCTGAGCCAATCAGACAAGGGCGAATTGGTGATTGGGGGCGGGGCGGATGGCTATAATAACTACACCCAGCGCGGCAGCTTTCACCATGTTGAGGAAACCGTGCGCGCGCTCATAGAGACCTTCCCGATTATCAGCCGGTT
>JAJRRX010000256.1 GCA_024279075.1 Alphaproteobacteria bacterium
ATGTTCAAACGATTTTCCTGTTCTTTAAGTTTAGATTTAAGCTCGCCTTGGAACTCATTGAATTCAGACAAGAACCCTTGCAGTGCAGCCTTCACTTCCACAGCCGGGCCTTGCGCCTTGGTTTCGGTTTTACCCATTGGTCATCCTCTTGATTGAAGCCAGCCTAAGCCAGCATGTCTCTGGCAGCCCGAAAGGTCTCCGCCAGATTTTGCGCCAACGCCTCTTCGTCCGAAGAAGGCTGCACACGCGCCTCTTGAAGCATCGGAAAGGTCACAAGCGACACCTCCCAAAGCTCAATCTCATGCAGCAAGCGGCCACTCGTGGCCTTCTCGCTACGCTTGGTGCGGTAGCCGATTGACAAGCCGTCAATCGCCCCCGCTTCCAGCAAAACTTGCGCCTCAAAGCCCGCCTGAACCTCGGTGAGCAACCGCCCCGAAACCCGCAAACCCTTGGCGTCTTCCACAATCTCGTCCCACACCCCGATCGGCTTGGTCGCATCATGCTGCCACAGCATTTTCACCTTGCCGCCCTTGGCCTTCAGCCGCTTCAAGCATGCCGCGTAGGCCCCCGGCTGCACCACATCGCCGCCTTGGTCCGCCGCGCCAAACAAGCTGGCATAGCCGCTGATCACAGCACCATCCACGGCCGCTTCCTCCAGCGCACAAAATTTAGTTTCGTAGGCAGGGCCCACGAATGGAGAATAATTCATCCCATTCCCTTTCAATGTAAAAAAACCCGTAGGGTGCGTGCTCTGCACGCACCGCTCACCGCTGCAAAAACGTCACCGCGACATTCGCCAAAAACAGGCTCGCCGCCCCGTAAACCGCCAGCCACATCCGCTTTTCCAAACGCTCCAGCATAGCCTCAATCCCGTTCAGCCGCCGCTCCAGCCCCTTCCAGCGCTCATCCGTCACCCGCTCATGCGCCTCAATCCGCGCCTGCGCCGCATCAAATGGCTCATACAAATACCGCGAGCCGCCCGTCTTGCGCTCACCCATTTGCAGGCAAGCCCAGCATCGCCCGCTTCTCCGCATCCGTCAGGAAACTGGCATTCGCCACCCGCCGCCACTGCGACTCCCGCTCCACCGAAAGCGCCGGCACCGAGTCAAGGTCCGCCTTCAAGCTCAAAACCTCACCATAATAATCCGAAAGCCAGTTCCCCAGCGCCCCGCAAACCTTGCCCACCAAAGGCAAAACCGTCTGCCGATAAAACGCCCGATTAGCCTCGGCATAATTCGCATACGCCGCATCGCCCGGCAGCCCCAAAAGCATCGGCGGCACCCCAAACGCCAAAGCAATCTCCCGCGCCGCGCTATCTTTGGTTTTCTGGAATTCCATATCCGACGGGCTAAAGCCCATCGGCTTCCAGTCCAATCCGCCCTCAAGCAGCATAGGCCGCCCTGCATTGCGCGCCCCCTGATGGTGGCTCTCCATTTCTACCACTAAGCGCTCATACTGGTCTTCCGCCATGCTCCCCATGCCGTCAGCCCCCTTATAAACAATCGCGCCAGAAGGCCGGGCCGCATTGTCCAAAAGCGCCTTACTCCACGCACTCGCCGAGTTATGCACATCAAAAGCCTTCTGCGCCGCCGCCATCGGCGAAAGCCCATAATGGTCATCGGCAGGATGAAACAGTTTCACATGCAAAACAGGCTTCACCTCACCCCGCATATCAAACCGATGCTTCTTCGCCCCCACCGCATACTCATACGCCACCGGCCAGCCATCGCTCCCCGGCACCACCCGCATCCGGTCAGACCGCAGCACAAACAGTTCCTGCGGCAACCCCGCCTCATCCAGCCCTGCAGCCTCAAGGTAACCATCCCCCGATAGCAACATCTGCCCAAACAAAGCCTCCAGCAAATCCGCCCGCCCCTGCGCCCCATTAGGCCGCGCCAGCAAACCAAGCATCGGGTGCGCCTCATAGCGCCGCTCCCCATCGCTCAAAACCAAAGCCACAGCCGCCGCCGCCTCCGCAATCATCTTCACACAGCGAAACCCCACGGGGTTCCCCACAAACCCATTCCGCGTCAGGCTCGCGGTATCCTGCCCCGACCAAGCCACACGCCCCGAGCCCTGAAAAGCCACAACCCCGGCCGCCGCGCTAGACTTCTTCTCTTCCACGCCCTTAGACGCCTTAAAAATCTGCAAAACCATAAAGTTATGCCTCCATCTTATTGCAAAACATCACCGCATAATTGACCTCACTAAACTGGTTTAGTGAGGTCAGTTATATCGCCCGAATGTAGGGTGCGTGGTCCCCCACGCACCGCTCACAGCCCCCGCACACGCGGCGCCAAAAACGCCCCCGCCGGGTCAATCATCAAATCCGTAATCGCCCATACAAGCGCGTCCACACGGTCGGGGCTGCCACTGCCCTTAAACCCCTCACCCGTCATCAAGCACATCTGGTCCTCAAGCTTCCCCAGCCCCTCCAAATGCCCCACACGCCCCTGCTCATAAAGCGCCGCCACCGGCTCCGCCCGTGCGATTTTCCCACGCGAGGCCCGCACCGCGCGGTATGAAACCATCGGGTCAATCTGCCGTATCAGGTTCTCCACCAGCTCGCCGCCTTGGTTCACCTCCGCCACCATCCGGTCCGCCTCGAAATCCCTAAAAACTTCCACCGCCCGACTCGCCCAAGCCTGCGGCGAAGCCCCCTGCACAGACGCATCCTTCAGCACCACCGCGCGCCAGCTGGTCGGCGGCCCCTCAGCCACCACACCCACCACCACAATCCCGCAAAGGTCTGCCTTTTCGCCCGAAGTCACCGGCGGGTCCACCGCCACCACAATCCGGCTAAACGCCTCCGCCTTGCCGCGCCTAAAATCCTCATGCCGCCACAAAGCGCCCTCTTCTGCCAGCAAAAGCTCCCCAGCAAGCTCCTGCCTTCCCAGCCGAGTCCCCTCATACTTCGCTGTCACATATTTCAAAAACGAAGCCGCCAAATTGGCACTATTCGCAGAGGTCGCCGCCGACGTCTTCACCGTCGCCCCCTCCGCCAAAATCTCCTTCAGCAGGGCATTGTTCCGAGGCGTCGTCGTCACCACCTGCCGAGGGTTCACCCCCAGCCGCAGCGCAAATTGCAGCATATCCCACGCCTCACGCCCCTTCTTCCACTTCGCCAGCTCGTCCACCCATGCCCCGTCAAATTGCGGCCCCCGCAGCCGCTCAGGGTCAAACGCCGAATAAAGCTCCGCCACCGCCCCGTTCGGCCAAACCAACCGCTTCCGCGTCGCCTCATAAACCGGACGCCTATCCGGCGGGCTACACGCCAAAATCCCGCTCTCCCCAAAAACCATAACCTCACGACATTGCTCAATCGTCTCGCCCACCAGCGCTATCCGGCGGCAAAGCCCCTTATCCAGCGGCCCCGCCCCCTCAACCTGTGCGCGAACCCACTCAGCCCCGGCGCGGGTTTTCCCCGCCCCACGCCCGCCCAAAATTACCCACGTTGTCCAGTCACCATCCGGCGGCAACTGGTGCCCTGCCAAGGCCCAAAACTCAAAGAGCCAAGGCAGAGACACCAGCGCATTTTCACTCAAGCCATCAAGCGCCTTTGTCA
>JAJRRX010000257.1 GCA_024279075.1 Alphaproteobacteria bacterium
AGCACCTCGCAAATGGCGGCGGCGGCGATTGCCTGCAATGCTGGTGGCGTTGGCAAATATGGCCGCTCGAATTTTGTGCATATGGATAGTGGGCCAGTACGCACGTGGCGACGGTAGGCGCGCATAAATAAAGGTGCGTGGAAACCACGCACCCTACGGGCCTTCGGGCCTTTTTTTATGGCCGAATGGTGCCGTTCCCCGTAACCAGATACTTGAAGCTGGTCAGCTGAGCCGCCCCGACAGGGCCGCGCGCATGCATCTTTCCGGTGGCAATGCCAATTTCAGCCCCCATGCCAAACTCGCCACCATCGGCAAACTGGGTTGAGGCATTTCGCATGAGTATCGCGCTATCCACTCGCTGGAAGAACCGCTCGGCCACAGCGTCATCCTCTGTCACAATCGCATCGGTGTGGTTAGAGCCGAAAATCCCGATATGCTCTATGGCCTCATCCACTCCGTCCACCAACTTGGCGGCGATGATCATATCAAGGTATTCCACCCCAAAATCCTCGGCCTTGGCTTTGACCGTGCCTGAAAGTTCAGCCAGCACCCCGTCCGCCCGCACTTCAACGCCGGCTGCCACCATATCCTCGATAAACGGTGCGGCATGTTTGGCAAAAAATGTTTTATCAATCAGCACGGTTTCGGCCGAGCCGCAAATACCAGTGCGGCGGCACTTGGCATTTAGCACAATCGCACGGGCCTTTTCAGGGTCGGCGGCCCCATCGACATACACATGGCAAATACCCTCAAGGTGGGCAAAAACCGGCACCCGGGCCTCGCGCTGCACCAGCCCGACAAGGCCCTTGCCGCCACGGGGCACAATCACGTCAATACTCTCGGTCATGGCCAGCATTTCGCTCACCGCCGCGCGGTCCCGCGTCGGCACAAGCTGGATGCTGGCTTCGGGCAGGCCCGCCGCTTTTAAGCCCTGCACAAGGCAGGCATGAATGGCCCCAGAGCTATGGAAGCTCTCGGATCCACCCCGTAAAATGGCGGCGTTTCCGGCCTTCAGGCACAGCCCACCCGCATCCGCCGTGACGTTCGGGCGGCTCTCGTAAATCACGCCAATCACGCCCAAAGGCGTAGAGACGCGCTGGATGTGTAGGCCCGAGGGCATGTCCCACTCGGCCAGAACTTTGCCAACCGGATCATCCTGCGCGGCCACGGTGCGCAGGCCCGTCGCAATGTCTTTCACCCGTGCTTCATCGAGCATTAAGCGGTCCATCATGGCATCGGTCAGACCCTTGTCACGGCCATATTGCATGTCTTTTTCATTGGCTTCGAGAATGGATTCAAGGCTGGCCTCTATACAATCCGCCGCCACTTCCAGCGCTGCCCGCTTGGCCACAGGGCTGGCAAAACCCAGCTCTGCACTCGCAGCTTTGGCCTTGTGGCCAATGTCTTGCATTATCGCTTTTACGTCCATAACCATCTCCCTCAAATCGCCATATCATCACGGTGGACTAGCGCCGTGCGGCCCTTATACCCCAACAGGGATTCAATTTCTGCGCTTTTCGCACCCATAATTTTGCGGCCCTCATCGGCAGTATACCCCGCCAGCCCTGTCGCCACGAGGCCGCCATCTTCACCGCGTATTTCCACCGGATCACCGCGCCCAAAGTCTCCCTCGATCGCGCGCACGCCAGCGGGGAGGAGAGACTTGCCACCGCGCAGTGCGCGCGCGGCCCCTGCATCAATAGTCAGGGTGCCAGCCACCTTCATGGCTGAAATCCAGCGCTTGCGGGCCGAGGCCGGGTCATGCCGCGCCATAAACCATGTGCAGCGGTCGCCATCCAGCAGCCCCTCTACGGGCCGCATTTTTTCACCCTTGGCGATGGCCATGGCACAGCCTGCATCCATCGCGATGCGCGCCGCCATCAGCTTGGTGCGCATACCACCAGAGGCCCCCGCCGAGCCGACATCCCCCGCCATATCCTCGATCTCGTGGGTAATCTCGTTGACCTCGGCAATGTGCGCGGCGCTCGCATCCTTGCGCGGGTCCGCGCTATAAAGCCCGTCCACATCCGAGAGCAGCACCAGCGCCTCGGCCCCGATCAAGGAGGCCACTTGCGCGCCCAAACGGTCATTATCCCCATAGCGGATTTCATCGGTCGCCACAGTGTCATTCTCGTTGACAATCGGCACGACTCCAAGGCCCAAAAGCGCATTCAGCGTGGCCCGCGTATTCAAATATCGCCGCCGGTTCTGGCTGTCTTCCAGCGTTAGCAGCACCTGCGCTGTCTCTATCCCGTGCGGCTTCAGCGCCGCCTGATACGCGTGCGCCAGCTTGATCTGCCCCACCGCCGCCGCTGCCTGCGCCTGCTCCAACGGCAAATCTCCCGCCGCCAACCCCAGCACCCCGCGCCCAAGCGCGATAGAGCCGGAGGACACAACAAGCACCGCCTTGCCCTGCCCCTTCAGCATCGCCACATCGTCGGCAATGCTTTGCAGCCATGCCTCACGCAGCGCGCCATCACGCACCAGCAAGGCCGAGCCAATTTTCAGCACCACCACCTTGGCCGCGCCAAGAATTTCAGTACTTAAGGTTTCCACGGCTGAGGCTCCTCTTTGGCGACGACCTCCGCCACTTTCGCGCCATCAATCACCTTTTTCAAGGCGCGTAAAACATCGGTCACGCCCTCTCGGCTGACCGCCGACATAGCATACACCTTGCCGCCCACAGCCGCTTCCAGCGCTGCCAGCTTTTCCGCTCGCGCCTCTGGCTGCAAAGCATCCACCTTGTTTAGCGCCACCACACGGGGCCGCTTGGCCAAATCTTCGGCATATTTCTCCAGCTCACCAGAGATAATCCGGTAATCATCGGCCACATCCTCGCCCGTGCCATCGACCAAGTGTAACAGCACCGAGCAGCGCTCAACATGGCCGAGGAAGCGGTGGCCAAGGCCGGTGCCCTCCGATGCGCCCTCGATCAGGCCCGGAATATCGGCAATTACAATCTCGGTGTTATCCACGCCCACCACACCCAAATTCGGGTGCAAGGTGGTAAACGGATAATCCGCAATCTTGGGCCGCGCATTAGACGTCGCCGCCAAAAACGTGCTCTTGCCCGCATTCGGCATCCCCAGCAGGCCCACATCCGCGATCAGCTTCAACCGCAACCAAATCGTGCGCTCCACGCCCTCTTGCCCGGGGTTCGAGCGGCGCGGCGCTTGGTTGACCGACGACTTAAACCGCAGGTTCCCCCAGCCGCCATTACCGCCCTGCGCCAGCTGCACCCGCTGGCCAAGCCGCGTCATATCCGCCAGCACCGTCTCTTGATCCTCGTCCAGAATCTCGGTGCCCACCGGCACCCGCAGCACGATATCATCGCCATTTTTGCCAGACATCTGCCGCCCCATGCCCGCTTGGCCATTCTGGGCAAAAAAGTGCTGCTGGTAGCGAAAATCAATCAGGGTGTTCAGCCCGTCCACGGCCTCCACCCATACAGCCCCACCGCCGCCACCATCGCCACCATCCGGCCCGCCGAACTCCACATAAGCCTCGCGCCGGAAGCTAGTGCAGCCCTTGCCGCCCTGCCCCGAGCGAATGTAAACTTTGGTAAGGTCGAGGAATTTCATAATACGGTCCTAATGATTTATCTTGCGATACAGCAACAGCCGCGCTTTCTCAACCCGCCCCGAGGCTTTGTGCTGCTTTTCTCCCACATGCTCAAAGCCAAGCTTGTGCAACACGGCCGCCGAGGCAGGGTTATCAAACACCGCCCCCGCTGTGATTTCCGTTAGCCCAAAAGTGCGGGTGCAGTGGGCCAGAAAGACCAGCATCGCCTCGGTGGCATAACCCTGCCCCCAATGGGCGCGGCCAAAGGCATAGGCCGTATTCACAGGCGCGCCGCCAATGCCAACAAAGCCGACCAGCGTGCCATCATACAGGCTCACCTTAGCCACAAAACCCTTCTCAATATCATGCGTGAAAGCGCGTTCATCTAGCCAAGCCTGCGCCTCCACCTCCGAAAACGGATGCGGAATCGTCGCCATCATCCGCGCAATATCAGGGTCGTTCATCAAGGCCGAAAGCGCCGCCGCCTCATGGCCTATGAACGGCTCAATGATCAAACGGGCAGTCTTGAGGCTCAACGCCTGCCCCCGCGCCCAATCCGCACGGCTAAGGCTGAAATCATTAAACGCCAAGGTCCCCCCCCGCGCTTTGCCAAAAAATTCGCCCGCACCCGTGCGCTTAAACCCGCACTTCTCCAACACCCGCGCCGAGGCTGGATTGTCAACCCATGCACTTGCGGTTATCTCGTCCACATCCGAGCCTTCAAACATCCGCTGCACCATTTCACGCACCGCCCACGTGCCAATGCCACGGCCCCAAAAGGCCTGCCCGAGCATATAGCCAATGCCACGGCTCAGGCCGCCGATGGTCCCCGCGAATTCGCCGTCCACCTCTATCACCAACACCTGCCCCGCCTTGGCCTCGGGCGTTTCCATCCGCATGCAGGTAAAGGCCTCTTGTGCCGGATAGGGCCAGCTCCCCAGCATTTTCACCACCTGGTAATCCGAAACAATGGCATGGAAGGCCTCGAAATCATCAGGCCGGAAGCGCCGTAGCCTAAGCATTATGCGCCTCCCATGCCGCACGGGTAAGGCTAAAAGTATTGTTTTTCACCACCTCCCCGCGCGGAATGCAAAACTCCTCGCAAGTTCCGGTTTTCACAAACCCCTGCTTGAAAAGCACAGCTTCGGAGGCCGGATTCCCCAGCCAAACACAGGCCGTCACCTTGTCCAAGCTCTCACCAGCAAACGCCGCCTTCAGCTTCTCGCCAACCGCCCAACTGGCAATGCCCCGCCCCCAATAGGGCTTCGCGATCATATAGCCAAGCACGCCCTCAACCACCGAAACCTGCCCGATATACGTGCCCTCAAAGTCAATCACGCTCAAGCGCCCGTCTTTGGCGTGCGGCGTGACCATGCGGCTAAGAGTAATAGTAAGGTCCGGTGGCCACGGCCACGCGCCCGTCATTTTCACAACGTCATATTCGCACATTGAAGCATGGAAGGCTGTGAGGTCATCATCATGAAAGCGGCGAATGGTGTAATTATCCATCCTGAAGCCCCAATTCATACTCCCACGCCTTCACCATCCCGCCGCGTGGGATCGAGTGGGTTTCTGCCTCGCCAATATAGGAAAACCCGTTTTTCATCAGCACCTTGGCCGAGCCTTCATTGCCTTGGTGCACGCCGGCAAAAAGCCGCTTGAAACCCCGCGCGCGGGCATAAGCCACCACCGCGCCCAAAGCCTCGCTCATCAGCCCGCCGCCCCAAAGCTGCGGCGCGAGCCAGTAGCCAATATTGCCCGAGCCGCCCTCTTTTGGGGTAATCCCGATCACCCCGATCAAGGCCCCGTCCTTGTCCATCGCCCAAACCACTTCCTTGGTTTCAACCGCCCGCACATATCCGATATAACTTTCCGCAGCCCCATCAGGGTATGGGTGCGGCACCACGGCAAGGTTCATCGCCACGCGCGGATCGCCGACAAAAAGCGAAATATTGGCAGCATCACTATCCAGCAATGGCCGCAAGGTCAGGCGTTCGGTTTTGATTTCAGGACCATTCATGGTGTCAACTTTCTCTCATACTTCCGATCTAGGCATGTCCCTCCCCCGCTTGCGGGGGAGGGTTAGGGTGGGGGCGCTACGCTGCGGCAGCCGCTGCCCGCGCCGCATATTTCGCCCGCGCTTTCAACTTCCACGGCGCGTTATACTCCCAGTCACCGGCCATAATGCAGCCATAGGGCATAATTTCGTCAACCACCTCGGCCAGCTCAAAATCCGCCATTTGCTGCCGCACGGTGGCGGCGGGTTTATAAGCGCTTGGCAGCTCCGAAATGTCGATCTTATCGCAAAAGAACCGCGCATCAATATGCGCTGTTTCCTCGGCAAAGATCGCCGCATCGGTCTGCCCTGCTTTGGCCCGCTTATGGGCCGTCCGCGAGAAGTTCCGGCCCGCCCCGTGCGGGGCAAAGCCAAGGTTGCGCTCGGTTACACCGCCACGGATCAGCAAAACAGGCTCGCCCATGTTGAGCGGCACAATCTGCGTGCCGTTGGTGTCGGGCAGCATATCGGCATCCACAGGGGTTGCCCCCTTGGCGTGGTAAAACAGCTCGCCTTTCTTGAACACAAAGTTGTGCTCGTTCCAGAAGCGCTCTTTCAGTTGGCCCTTGGCACCCTCAAGCGTGGCCTGATGCAGCGCGTTATGGTTGGCCTTGGTCCACTTACGAATAAGCTGCAAAGCGTCCCAATAAGCCTGCCCTTCTGCCGTATCAAACGGAATCCAGGCGTTGGCCTTAAGCGTTGCAGGCGAAAGCTTGCGCCGGAACTTCTCCGCCACCTTCATACCCAGCTTATAAAGCCCCGCCCCCGGCCCACGCGAGCCGTGATGCGTGACCAAGCAGGTGTTACCGCTGGCTTTGGACACCCCGACATAGGCAAAATGGTTGCCATCGCCCTGCGTGCCCATATGCTCCTGCGCCGCCCGCACGATCTTTTTGTCCTTCAGGAAATCGTTTTCCCGAAAGGCATCAAGCAAGCCCAGCGACATGGTAAAGCGCTTACCATTCTGCCGCCCACCGGGGCCAAAATGGGTGACGGAATGCACCGCATCCAGCACGGCTTTGGGGTCAGAATCCTTAAACTCCGTCACCATCACCGAGCAGCAAATGTCAGCCGAGTGCATGCCGGGGTGGATGGCGTTTTCCGTCGCCACAACCCCGCCCACCGGAATGGTGCCCACCGGCCCCGCAGGGCAGGCATCGGGCATAACCGCCCCCGCCCGCACTGTTGGCGTGCGCATCACCGCATCCATGGTTTCCCGAACTTTGGCCACGTTGTCGGCCTCCGCATCATTACCGGCCAGCAGGTTGAACGCATAATCCACACCGCTTTGCAGTGGCAGCTTGTGGGCAGGCTTATTGGCGGCAAGCCATGTCTCTAGCTCACCCTCCGCCCAATCTCGGCTATTCACATAGCCCAGCGCGGCGCCCAAATCAGCACCCTCAAACCCGAATTTCAACAAGTCTTTACCAGTAACGATCATTTTTCTTCTCCATATCGTCTCAAGCACCACCCCATGTGGTGCTTGCATACCGGTCCCGATAAAGAGAAAAGGGACCGGCTATTCGCCGATCCCCATATGTTTTTTACATATTCAACGATGCGGCTATTCAGCTGCCTCCGCTAGCGGAAGAACCGAAATAAATGTGCGACCTTTCAGGCCTTTGTGAAATTTCACATTGCCTTCAGAGGTTGCAAAAATGGTGTGGTCTTTGCCCATACCCACATTGTCGCCCGGGTAAAACTTGGTGCCGCGCTGGCGCACGATGATATTACCACCGATCACAAGCTCGCCACCGTATTTTTTCACACCAAGGCGGCGACCAGCTGAGTCGCGGCCGTTACGGGATGAACCACCTGCTTTTTTATGTGCCATCTGTCGCTCTCCTTATTTCGCAGCTTCGGCGAATTCGCCGGC
>JAJRRX010000258.1 GCA_024279075.1 Alphaproteobacteria bacterium
CCGAACAAGTGTAGATTTGTTAAGTAAAGCTTGGTATTGGCTGGGTTTAGCGCTAGTTAGCGATATTTCCAGCTATTAACCAACGGTCTAAAATGCAAAATCTTACCCCTATCCCCGAATTATTCGTTTCCTATGACAGCGCTGAAAAGCTGAAGCTTGAGGCCGCCGAGCTACCAAGCTGGGACCTAACGGCGCGCCAAGTCTGCGACCTTGAGCTTTTAATGAATGGCGGCTTTAACCCGCTCAAGGGCTTTATGACTGAGGCCGACTATAACGGCGTAGTGGAAAATATGCGCTTGAGCGATGGTGCCCTTTGGCCCATGCCGATCACGCTGGATATTTCCGAGAAATTTGCCGAAACCATTGCCCCCGGGCAAGATATTGCCCTGCGCGACGAAGAAGGCGTTATTTTGGCGATTCTCTCGGTAACAGATCGCTGGACCCCCGATAAGCACCGCGAGGCCGAAAAGGTGTTTGGCGCAGATGATTTAGCCCACCCGGCGGTGAATTACCTGCATAACCATGCTGGCGCGGTTTACCTTGGCGGGCCAATTATCGGCATTCAGGCCCCTGTGCACTATGATTATCGCCGCCGCCGCGATACGCCAAACGAGCTGCGGGCGTATTTCCGCAAAATGGGCTGGCGCAAAGTTGTGGCCTTCCAAACCCGCAATCCGCTGCACCGCGCTCACCAAGAGCTGACCTTCCGCGCCGCCAAAGACACCCAAGCTAACCTGCTGATTCACCCGATTGTCGGCCTCACGAAACCGGGCGATATCGACCATTTCACCCGCGTGCGTTGCTATGAGGCGGTGCTGGATAAATACCCGCAATCAACCACCGCGATGAGCCTTTTGAACCTTGCCATGCGCATGGCTGGCCCGCGCGAGGCGGTGTGGCACGGCCTCATTCGTGCCAACCACGGCTGCACACATTTTATTGTCGGCCGCGATCATGCGGGCCCGGGTAAAAACTCGGCAGGCGAGGATTTTTACGGCCCTTATGATGCACAAGAGCTTTTCAAAGCGCACGAGGCCGAGATCGGTGTGGAAATGGTGCCGTTTAAACACATGGTTTATGTGCTGGAAAAAGCGCAATATGAGCCTGCTGATGAGGTGGAAGAGGGCATGACCGTGCTCAATATTTCTGGCACAGAGCTGCGGCGGCGCTTGCAAGAAGGCTTGGAAATCCCCGATTGGTTCTCGTTCCCCGCAGTGGTGGAGGAGCTTCGGCGCACTAAGCCGCCGCGCCACAAGCAGGGCTTTACTGTGTTTTTCACCGGCCTTTCCGGCTCTGGTAAATCCACCATTGCCAATGCGCTTATGGTCAAGTTGATGGAAATGGGGGGCCGCCCCGTGACGTTGCTTGATGGCGATGTGGTGCGCAAAAACCTCAGCTCCGAGCTGGGGTTTAGCAAAGAACATCGGGATTTGAACATCCGCCGCATTGGCTATGTTGCCTCCGAAATCACCAAAAACGGTGGCATCGCGATCTGTGCACCCATCGCGCCATACACCAGCACCCGCCGTGCGGTGCGCGAAGATATCGAGGCCTTTGGCTCGATGATCGAAGTGCATGTCGCCACCTCGCTTGAAGAGTGTGAGCGCCGCGACCGCAAAGGCCTTTATAAGCTGGCACGCGCTGGCAAAATCAAGGAATTCACAGGCATTTCAGACCCTTACGAAGTGCCGGAAAATGCCGAGCTGGTGATAGATACCGAAAGCGTGGACGTGGATAACTGCGCCCACCAAGTGATATTGAAGCTTGAACAAATGGGCCTTATCGCTGGTTAATCTCGATTTTATGAGACACAGGCTTTTGCACATCACGCCGTAATTCGATGTGCAAAAGCCCGTTTTCCATATAAGCATGGCGCACTTCCACCCCATCCGCCAACACAAAACGGCGCTGGAAATGCCGCGCGGCGATGCCTTGATGCAGGTAGGTGCGGCCCAAGGTATCCTCGGTTTGCGCTCCTTTTATTTGCAGCTCAGCATTTACCAGTGTGATCTCAAGATCTTCCAGTGTGAACCCCGCCACCGCCAGTGTAATGCGAAAGTCGTTTTCGCCCGTTTGCTCAATATTATAAGGCGGATAGCCATCATTTTGCGCCGAGCGCTCGATCAGGCGGTCAAGTTGCTCGAAGCCGAGCAAAAACGGGTGGTTGGCGAAGTTTGAGTTGCCCATAGCTGGCCCTTTCACGGTATCCCCCAAAATATGGGTGTTTTGCAGGCTAGGCGCAAGGGGAAGAGTTGATTGGGCGCGAGGCATCCGCTACAAGCCAGCAAACAGGAGGCCAACATGGGCGAACGTAAAGTGGGCATAGTGATGGGGAGCCAATCTGACTGGCCCACCATGAAAGAAGCGGCACAGGTGCTGGACGCGCTCGGCGTGCCCTATGAAACCCGTATTGTTAGCGCGCACCGCACGCCTGATCGGCTGTTTTCCTATGCCGAAAACGCGGTGGAAAACCGGATCAAGGTGATCATCGCCGGCGCTGGCGGGGCGGCGCATTTACCGGGCATGTTGGCGGCCAAAACCCGGGTGCCGGTGCTTGGCGTTCCGGTGAAATCCTCCATGCTGTCGGGCTGGGATTCGCTGCTCTCCATCGTGCAAATGCCCAAAGGCATTCCGGTAGGCACGCTGGCCATTGGCCCCGCGGGGGCTGCCAATGCAGGCCTGCTCGCCGCCGCCATTCTCGCAGGCGCCGATATGGAGCTGGCCGCGCGGCTGGACACCTACCGCGCCACGCAAACCGCCAATATCGCCGAGGAACCGACCCGTGATTAAAACCATCGGCATTTTGGGCGGCGGCCAGCTTGGGCGCATGTTGAGCATGGCTGCCGCGCGCCTTGGCATTAAGGTGCATATTTACGAGCCCCAGCCGGAGCCGCCCGCAGGAGATGTGGCGGTGCGGGTGTTTACCGCCGGATATGATGATGCTGAGGCCTTGCGGGCATTTGCGAAATCGGTTGATCTGGTTACCTTCGAGTTTGAAAACATTCCCGCCGAGGCGCTGGATATCGTTGAGGCCGTAACACCGGTTTTGCCGCGCCGCAATGCCCTTGAAATCTCGCAAGATCGCATGACGGAGAAGGCGTTTCTGCAAAAAAATGGCGTAGTGGTCGCGCCTTATGCGCAAGTGGATACGCTGGCGGATTTGGTCGCGGCACTTGCTACGGTCGGCACCCCTGCGATTTTGAAAACCCGCCGCTTTGGCTATGATGGCAAGGGGCAAGTGAAGATCACCGATGCCGCGCAGGCCGAGGAGACTTTTACCGCACTTGCAGGCGCGCCTGCGGTGCTAGAGCAGATGATCCCGTTTGAGCGGGAGATTTCCATCATTGCGGCGCGGAACGCAGCAGGCGAAGTTTCTTGCTTTGACCCTGGCGAAAATGTGCATAAAGACGGGATTTTGCACACAACCACCGTGCCCGCTGCCATTTCTCATGCTTTGCAAACGGATGCTGTGCTGTTAGCGGCGCGGATTCTCAACGCGCTGGATTATGTCGGGGTCATGGGGGTTGAGTTATTTGTAACGCCCAATGGTTTAATGGTAAACGAAATTGCGCCACGGGTGCATAATTCGGGCCATTGGACTCAAAATGCGTGCCTGATCGATCAGTTCGAGCAGCACATCCGTGCGATTGCGGGCTGGCCCTTGGGCGATGGCCAAAGGCATAGCGATGCCGAGATGGTCAACCTGCTCGGGGAAGAGGCTAACCATTTGGAACAATGGCATAAATATGCGATTCATATGTATGGAAAAGCCGAAGTGAAACTTGGCCGCAAGATGGGCCATGTTAACAAAATCAGCCCGAAAAGCGCCTGACCGGAAGGCCGGTCAGGCAAGGTGGTTTAACCATAAACCTTTTCTTTACCGAACTTCTTGGTCAGCATATAATACACCACCGCACGATATTTGTTGCGGTTGGATTTGCCGTATATCTCAAGCGCCTCGGCAATCGCTGCATCCAGCTCCGGCCCGTCTTTCAGGCCCAGCTTTTTAACCAGGAAATTGGTTTTCACCGTTTCCAGCTCCGATTTTTGCGAGCCAGCCACTGTGGAGGCATCCGCATTATAGATCGAAGGGCCGCAGCCGATGGTCACTTTGGTCAGCAGGTCCATATCGGGGGCCATGCCGCATTTTTCTTTTAGATCAGATGCATAGATTGCAATCAGGTCGTCTCTCTTACCCATTGGGGTTCTCCTCGCTTGGTTTTACAGCTATATAGTAGGCTATTTGCCCCTTTTACGCAACATTTTGTGGCATTGACCGTGCGGCAAGGCTATGGATGATCGGGAAACCGCCTGTATTGAGGAGCCCAAAATGACCGACGCTTTTATCTGTGATTACATTCGCACTCCCATTGGCCGCTATGGCGGCGCGCTTAGCACGGTGCGGGCCGATGATTTGGCCGCGGTTCCGATCGCCGAATTGCTGCGCCGCAATGCAGGGCTGAAAGCGGTTGCGATTGACGAGATTTTCCTTGGATGCGCCAACCAAGCGGGGGAGGATAACCGCAATGTGGCGCGGATGGCGGGGCTGCTGGCGGGGCTACCTGTGGATGTGCCGGGGGTGACGCTCAATCGGCTTTGCGCATCGGGTATGGACGCTGTGATTGCGGCAGCGCGGGCGGTGAAAGCAGGTGAGATTGAGCTGGCGATTGCGGGGGGCGTGGAGAGCATGTCGCGTGCGCCGTTTGTAATGCCTAAGGCGGGTGCTGCGTTCTCGCGGCAGGCGGAAGTGTTTGATACCACCATTGGCTGGCGCTTTGTAAACCCTATGCTTAAGGCGCAATACGGGATAGATTCCATGCCAGAAACGGCGGAGAATGTGGCAGAGGATTTTGAGATCTCTCGCGCAGATCAGGACG
>JAJRRX010000259.1 GCA_024279075.1 Alphaproteobacteria bacterium
GCGCGCTCTGCGGTTTCTGGCCCGACAAAAGGCACACTGGCAGGGAGGGTATCCGCCAGTTTTGTATATCGTGGTCCCGACATGGTTACCTCAGTGCTAATTCGCTTACCTTTCGGCCTACCTTACCCCACTTTAAAAAACAACGCCAAGTATGGATTGAAAAAGCCCCTTGCCTCCGGCGGGAATATTTGAGCAAAGTATATGCCATGAACCAAGCCCTTAAAAACATCTCCGCCATTTGCGCGGGCGAGGCCGACGTGATCGCCAATATGGCCACCATCGCCTGTGAGCTTTTTCACGGCGATGATCGGTTTGACTGGGTTGGGTTTTACCGCAATATCGGCAATAAAACCCTCAAAATCGGCCCCTATCAAGGCGGGCATGGCTGCCTGACCATCCCGTTTTCCAAGGGTGTGTGCGGGGCGGCGGCGCGGAAGCGGGAAACATTTGTCGTGGATGATGTGAACGCCTTTGACGGCCATATCGCCTGCGCCAGCAGCACGGCATCCGAAATCGTGTTACCTGTAATTGGGCCAGAAGGCGCGCTTTTGGGCGTGCTGGATATCGACAGCAACCAGCCCGCCGCCTTTACGAAAGCCGATGCCGAGGCGCTGGAATCCATGCTCTATGACGTTTTTGCGAACCCGTAAAAATCAGCTTGAAGCCCCCCAGCGCTTTATGGCAGATTGTCGCATGACTGATACGATAAAAACATGGGCCCAAGTTGCCCCCCGCCTAATAGATGTCGCCGCTGGCCGCAGTGCCGCCGATACAGTTATTATTAACGCCAAATGGGTGAATGTGCATTCCCGCGAAGTGCTGGAAAACAGTAGCATTGCCATTGCCGAGGGCCGCTTTGCCTATTGTGGCACCCACCGCGACAGCCTGATTGGTCCCGATACCAAAGTGATAGACGCGGCGGGGCAGTATGCCATTCCGGGGCTGTGTGACGCTCATATGCACATTGAGAGCGGTATGCTGACGGTGACGCAGTTTTCCCGCGCGGTTATCCCGCATGGCACCACCACCATGTTTGTGGACCCGCACGAGATCGCCAATGTGATGGGGCTTGAGGGGGTTCGCCACATGCATGACGAGGCGCTGACCCAGCCGGTAAACGTCTATGTGCAAATGCCAAGCTGTGCGCCCAGCGCGCCGGGGTTGGAAACGACGGGGCATGAGATTATCCCAGCGGATGTGATTGAGGCAATGGCGTGGCCCAACATCATCGGCCTTGGCGAGATGATGAACTTTCCTGGGGTGATTAACGGCGACGAAAAGATGTTGGCGATTATTGCTGCCACGCAAAATGCTGGCAAAACCGTAGGCGGCCATTATGCCAGTCCTGATCTGACCGATTTTCACGCTTATGCCGCGGGTGGCCCAGCGGATGACCATGAGGGCACCACCGAGGCGGACGCGATTATGCGGGTGCGCCAAGGGATGCGGGCCATGCTCCGGCTTGGCTCGGCGTGGTATGATGTAGAAACGCAGATCACCGCGATCACCGAAAAGGGCCTCGATTCGCGCAATTTTGTGCTCTGCACCGATGATTGCCACTCTGGCACTTTGGTGAATGACGGCCACATGAACCGCGTGGTACGCCATGCGATTGAGTGTGGGGCCGACCCGCTGGTGGCGCTACAAATGGCGACCATCAACACTGCCAGTCACTTCGGGCTGGAGCGCGAGCTTGGCTCGATCACGCCCGGGCGGCGGGCGGATGTTATTTTGACATCTGATCTGCGGACCTTGCCGATAGAAACCGTAATTGCGCGCGGGCAGGTGATTGCTGAAAATGGTGAAATCCTTTGTGATGAGCCGGATTACAAGTGGCCCGAAAGCGCCACCAAATCGGTGCATATGAAGCGCGACCTGAACGCCGCAGATTTTGACATCGCCGCCCCCAAGGGCAAAAACGCCGTCACCGCGCGGGTGATTGGTGTGGTGGAAAACCAAGCGCCAACCAAGGCACTGACAGCCAAGCTTCCGGTGGAAGACGAGCTTGTAGTGGGGGATCTTGCCCAAGATGTTTGCCAAATCGCGCTGGTAGAACGCCACCGCGAAACTGGCGAAGTCGTCAACGCGTTTGTCTCCGGCTTTGGCTATAATAAGCCCTGCGCTGTGGCCTCGACCGTGGCGCATGACAGCCACCATATGATCGTGATTGGCACCAATAAGGCCGACATGGCCCAAGCCGCCAACCGTTTGCAGGAGGTGCAAGGGGGTGTTGTGGTGATTTCTGAGGGCAAGGAGCTGGCGCTGGTAAAGCTGCCGATAGGGGGCTTGATGTCTGACGCGCCAGCGGTGGAAGTGGCGGCGGCGGCTGATAAGATGGTGGCGGCGATGGCGGAATGTGGCTGCACGCTGAACAACGCTTATATGCAGCACTCGCTACTGGGCCTCGTGGTAATTCCTGAACTCAGGATTTCGGACAAAGGGCTGATAGACGTGACGACATTTGAAAAGACAGAACTGTTCGTGGAGGACGCGATATGAACCAGCGCCTAGGCCTGACCGACCTCCCTACGCTTTCCCCCGAACCATTGCAAACCGAGCGTTTTACCGATGCCACCAAAGCCGTTGCCAAGCTGCAAGCGCTTTATAACCAAGCCACGCAGTTCCTCCGCGCCAACTTTGAAGCGGTCATGGATGGCCAAGCCCCTGCGGGCCGCTATCGTGCGTTTTATCCGCAAGTGTGCATTACCACCACCACCCATGCCAAGCTTGATACGCGGCTGGCCTTTGGCCATGTCGCCGAGCCGGGGATGTTTGCCATTAACATCACGCGGCCTGACCTGTTTGAGGGCTATCTGGAGCAGCAAATTGGGCTGTTGCTGGAAAACCACGGTGTGCCGGTGGAGGTATCCCTTTCTGACACGCCGATCCCTGTGCATTTTGCCATGAAGGAAGGGGCGCATATAGAAGGGGCGATTGAAGACCATATCGAGCGGCCCCTGCGTGATATCTTTGATGTGCCGGATTTGGAATGCACGAATGATGCCATCGCCAACGGCACGGCAGGCTATGATAGCCAAGGTGCGCGCCCGCTGGGGCCGTTTACCGCGCAACGGGTAGATTATTCGCTGGCGCGGTTGAGCCATTATACCGCCACCTCCCCCACACATTTCCAGAACCATGTGCTGTTTACGAATTATCAGTTTTATATGGATGAGTTCTTGAGCTTTGCCCATGCACAAGTGAAAGACCCTGAGAGCGGCTATGATGCTGTGGTCGAAGGCGGTAATATTGTTACCACCATTGACGGCACTTCCGGCGGCCCAGCGGGGCGCACCCCGCAAATGCCGACCTACCATCTAACCCGGCCCGATGGCTCGGGCATTACTATGGTCAATATTGGCGTTGGGCCAAGCAATGCCAAAACCATTACGGACCATGTGGCGGTGCTACGCCCGCATGTGTGGCTGATGCTTGGCCATTGCGCGGGGCTACGCAACAGCCAATCCCTCGGCGATTATGTGCTGGCGCATGCTTATATGCGCGAAGATAAAGTGCTGGATGATGATTTGCCGACATCGGTGCCCATTCCGGCATTGGCGGAGGTGCAGGTGGCGCTTGAGCAGGCAGTGGCCGAGGTTACGAATTACTCCGGCTATGATTTGAAGAAGATTATGCGGACCGGCACCGTGGCGACGATTGATAACCGGAATTGGGAGTTACGCGAGCAATCCGGCCCTGTTTTTCGCCTCAGCCAATCTCGCGCCATTGCGCTGGATATGGAAAGCGCCACCATTGCCGCCAATGGCTTTCGGTTTCGCGTGCCTTACGGGACGCTGCTATGTGTGTCCGACAAACCGCTGCACGGGGAGCTAAAACTGCCCGGCATGGCAACGGAATTTTATAAAACCCAAGTGGCGCAGCACCTGCAAATTGGTATTAAAGCTATGGAATCCTTACGTTCCATGCCACTGGACCGTTTACACTCACGCAAGCTGCGCAGCTTTGAGGAGACCGCATTCCTGTAAAATCGCCCTTTCCAGCGAAATTA
>JAJRRX010000260.1 GCA_024279075.1 Alphaproteobacteria bacterium
AGCCCAAGGTTAAACGCCTCGTAATAACCGGATTCGCCCGCTTTGCCCTCGGCCTTATTCACCGCCAAAATCACACGCGCGTTTTTCTTGCGCAAAATGCCGGCAAAAACCTCATCGTCAGCCGTAACCCCCACCCGCGCATCAAGCATAAACAGGCACACATCGGCCATTTCTACCGCACGCTCGGTCAGCGCCCGCATCCGCCCTTGCAGGCTTTCATCCGTGGCTTGCTCCAGCCCTGCGGTGTCAATCACGGTAAAGCTCAGGTCGCCCAAGCGGGCCTCGCCCTCGCGCAGGTCGCGGGTCACGCCGGGGGTATCATCCACCAAGGCCAGCTTTTTGCCCACCAAGCGGTTAAAAAGCGTTGATTTGCCAACATTCGGGCGGCCAACAAGGGCCATTGAAAACGTCATGGTGTCTGCCTCTGGAAACAGGTTTAGGGGCGTGTAGCCCCGAAACGCCAGCTAATAGCCCCTCGCGCGCCTATTGGAAAGCGAGAAGTTTGCCTTTTTGGTTAACCACATACAAAACCCCCGCCGCCACAATCGGGGCCGAGGCCGCGCCACTTGGCAAATCGGCACTATAGGTCTCGGCACCGCCAATCGGATCAAAGAAGCGCAAGCGCCCATCTGTGCCTGCCACAATCACCTGCCCGCCAGCTATTACAGGGCCATAATGGGCGATAAAGCCTTTGCGCTTTTCCGGCTTGGTAAATTCTGGCAGTTGCGTGGCCCAAATCACCTGCCCCGAGGCAGCATCAATCCGGAGTAGTTGTGAGGTATCACTGACCACAAACACCGCGCCAGCGATCACAGCTGCCGCACCGCTCGCACCTACAGGCACCGACCAAAGCTCAGAGCCATTGGTGACCCGCAGCGCCGAAAATGTGCCGCCGCCATTGCCAACATAAACCTGCCCGCCAGCAATAACCGGCGCGCCAGCGAGGCCACCGATTTGCCCACGCACATCTGAAAGCCGCCCTTGGTTCACATCACCGTTCCAGCGGCCCGTGCCACCCGTGGTCGCGCCCATCGCGCGGCCAGAGCTAAAAGGCAATACAATATTTTGGCCAGAAACCGCAGGGCTTGAACCGCCCATAACCACTGGCCCTGTGCCTTGCGGGCCACGCAGGCTCCAGCTTAAGGCACCGCGCGCGCCGTCAATGCCGTAAGCCACATCATTGGCCGCCATCACAAAAACGCGCCCTGCCGCAACGGTCGGCCCGCCGCGCAATGGGGCATTTAGCCCATAGCGCCAGTTTTCAGCGCCTGAGCTGGCGTTAAGCGAAAGCAGTTCGCCAAATCCGGTGGACACATAAAGGCTGCTGCCCTCCAATGCCAAGCCGCCGCCAAAGCCCTCGGTTCCGTCGGCGTCAGAAATCGGGGTTATATCGGCCTGCCAGAGCATGGCGCCTGTATCACTGGCGCTGGCCTGCACTTGGCCGCCCGCATCCAGCGTGTAAACCACACCAGCCGCCACAACGGGGCTAGAGGTAATGCGCGAGCGGTCACTATTGCCACGGCCAATATCGGCGCTCCATTTCAGGCGCGGGTTGGCCGAGAGCGCCAGATGCGGCACAACATGCGCGGCGCTAAAGCCGTTTTGCAGCCAGTTGGCATTGCTCACCGGTGCGCCAAGCGCAATGGCGGCGCCCGCATTGGCAACGGCAAGCTGCTCTTGTGGCCGAATAGATAGCCGTTCGCCGGGTAAAATAGTGTTTTTATTGCCTTTGCACGCAGACAGCGCCCCCAGTGCCAACACTAGAAACCCGAATTTCTGCCATCGTCCTGCTCTTGCCATCTTTACAAACCCTGCTCAAATTTACCCGTTGGCTGTATTTGCCCCGATATCCCCGCCCAGCGCGACCATAAGTTGCTGTGCGCGGCTGCGAAGGCCCGGTGTTAAGCTCGGGTCTATCAATATCGCGGCCAGCTCTTTTGTGGCGGCGTCAATGTCGCCGTCGCGTATATATTGCATGGCCAGTTGCTCTTGCGCTAGTAGGCGATAGGGGCCACTCGGCGCTGTGAGCCTATCATAAGCGCTGTTTCGCTCATTTTCAGCCATATTATCACCGTCAAGCATCACAATTTTAAGCCATGCGAGGTCCGTATACATAAGGGGCGCGGTTTGATCGGTGGTAATGGCGCGCAAGGCCTGCACGGCCCCCGAAGTATCACCAGCGGCTTCCAACAGGTTGGCTTGCTCAAGCAAGGCCAGCACCGAAAGCGGGGCATCGCTGGTGGCCAGCGTGCTCAGCGCCTCGGCATCGCCTGATTTGCGTGCCGCTTGCATCAAATCGCCGCTCAGCCGCGCTGCGGTTTCTTGCTGGGCTTTATTCCATTCATTATAAGCCGTGCCGCCGACAATCGCCAACACCACAAGCCCGAGGATCCAGCCATATTTTTTGAACAGCTTGAATAGCCGATCTTTGCGGACTTCGTCACTCACCTCATCAATAAAGGATTCTGATTCGCTCACCATACTTCTCCTGCAAAACTTTGCGCGCAACTTAGCGTTAAAGCTATCCACATGCAAAGACAAAGGATAATCCTTGCGGGAATGGCTTGAATTGGACCGCGCGGTCTTGTTCCTTATGTTTTTG
>JAJRRX010000261.1 GCA_024279075.1 Alphaproteobacteria bacterium
CACGGGGGATTTATGATTTTGGTGGCGGTGAGCGGTGCGTGGGGACCACGCACCCTACGCATTTTTGAATGGACCTAGATGCACGGCACAATTCTTAAGAACCCGAACTCCGAGCTGGCTTTTGCCATTGATTGGCGCGCTAGCGGGCTTTTGAAACTTGAACAGGTAGTGGATGACCTAGGGTGGACGGTGCAACCCGTTGAAAACGACCCGAACTGCCTGAGAATAATTGAACAAACGATTAAGGCGTGCTGCTCAAAAGTGGTGCTTACGGGCGGCGTAGAAGGACAAGTTTACTTGCTCACATGCACCGTGGGCACAAATACGGGGCGGGTGTTGAAACAGGCGGTGATCTTGCGGATTGCGGCGGTAAGGAAAAGTGGAGACTTCGATGAATTTGATTGAAACAACAACGCTGAACAGCGCCGATTTTCCGATTGTGGCGTTCAGAGATTATTTGCGGCTTGGCAGTGGCTTTACCGATGATGGTGCTCAGGATGCGGTGCTGGAAACATGCCTGCGCGCTGCAATGGGGGCGATTGAAGCGCGCACCACCAAGATACTGCTTTCGCGGGAATTTCAGTGGGTAACCTATAGCTACCGTTTGGAAGATAGCGCTGCAGTTTTGCCGGTTTCTCCGGTGAGTTGGCTTAAGTTTTTCAGTATTGTGAAACGGGATGGCGCGCTAACCTCTATTCCACGCACCGATTTTGTGGTGCAAAGTGACCGGCAGCGCGAACGGATTTTGCCGATCAATGGCACCATGCCCGAGATCCCGGATGGCGGCTTTGCTAAAGTCACGTTCTATGCCGGATACGGCCCATGGGCGGATGTGCTGCCCGCATTGCAACAGGCAATGTTGATGCTGGCCGCGAGCTATTATGAAAACCGCGATGCTATGTTGAATGGCGGCGGGCAGATGCCGCTTGCAGTGGCAACATTGCTGGCCCCTTATCAGCGCATTCGACTGGGAGCAGGCGCATGAAACGGGTGAACCTCAACCGAAAGCTGGTGTTGGAAGAGCTTTTACGTGTGCCGGATGGCATGGGTGGCTTTACCGAGAGCTGGGTTTCCAAAGGGGCTTTATGGGCCAACCTTGAAGCCCGCGGAGCCGCCGAATTGCAAGAAGGCGCACGCACGCTTTCTGTGAGCAAATTCAGGGTTATAACCCGCGCCGCACCTTTTGGTGCGGATTCACGCCCGAGGCCAGACCAGCGCTTTCGCGAGGGTTCGCGGCGCTTCGATATTTTGGCCGTAGGCGAATATGACGATGCCGGGCGGTATCTGCAAATTTGGGCCGAGGAGGGCAGGCTATGAGCTATGCAATGACGGCAGCGCTGCAAGTGGCTGTTTTTAATGCCCTTTCAGGCAATGCAACCCTCACGGCGTTGGTGGAGGGGATCTATGATGCGCCGCCAGCCAGCAACGGAGCGCCGCCCGCTGGCACTTATATTACGCTTGGTGACGAGGAAGCAAAAGACCGCTCCAGCGCCACGCATAACGCTACGACTTTGGATTTTGAGGTCAATATCCACTCAGATTTTGCCGGGTTTAGCGCGGCAAAGGCGGTGGCGGCAGAGGTGGTTAACACCTTGGTTTGGGCGGATTTGGGGCTGTCTGAGGGCAGGCTCACGCTCCTGAAATTTTTGAAATCGCGGACGCGCCGGGGCGCGGCCCCGGAAACTCGCCGGATTGCGCTGGTGTTTCGCGCTCTCCTTGATGACAGCACACTATAAGGAAATTGTAATATGGCGGCTCAAAAGGGCAAAGACCTACTGATCAGAATTGATATGGACGGCAACGGGAGTTTTACCACTTTTGCTGGCCTGCGCGCCTCGCGCATTTCGTTTAATGCGGGCACGGTGGATATCACCAATATCGCAAGTGCCGGCGG
>JAJRRX010000262.1 GCA_024279075.1 Alphaproteobacteria bacterium
CATATCCATGCCGCCCATATCCATATCACCCATGGCTTCAAGCGCGGCTTCGAGCACCACTTCATCTTGCGCGGGCACCTCAAACACGCCAGCCTCCTCGGCGCGCTCGTCCTCTTCTAGGCTCAGGTTTTCAGGCAAAAATCCCTTGTCCCTAAACCCTTCCAACAGGCTAATCGAAGGCGGCAACTGCCGCTCAGGGCCAACACCATAGGTAACCATGTAAAACACAACTACGGAGCCGACCAGCCCAACACTTCCAAAAAACTTCAGCATATCGGCTCTCCCTATTCTGCTGGTTGCGCAGCAGGTGCTGCTTTGAGGTCTTCAACAACAGGCCATGGATCGCCGGTCACTTCTTTGCCGTGCTTGGCGCTCCAAAATATGTTTACGAGGAAGAACAGGAAGCCTGTTGCCACCATGTAGCCGCCAATGGTGATCCAGAGCTGTGCCGTGGCCCAGCCGGGGATATCAAGGTAATCATAAACCCACCGCGGGAAGTAGAGGTAGCCCGCCACACCCATGCCTGTGATTTTGATAAACAAACCCACCTGCCAGAGCCAGAAATGCCAGTTACCCAGCCGTTGGTTATACATCCGCCCCGTAAAGTAGGGGTAGAGGAAGTAGAAACCGGCAAAAGCCATTTGCCCCGAGAAGCCAAAGAACATGGCGTGGAAGTGGGCCGGTATCCAGTAAGTATTGTGGATAAAATCACTATCCGGTGCGATTTGCGCATTCAGGAAGGCCGTGGCCCCGCCATAAACGATAAAGGCAATGGAAAACACCATGAACTTAAACGGGATTGCACGGCGGGCTGAGTCCGGAATTGTGCCCATGAACAGCGAGGATATCCAGTTAAACACGTGCAGCACCGAGGGGATAAACACCAGCATGGTGAGAATCTGCACAAAGCGTTCATAATCCGCCGAGACCGTATGCACGGGCTGAAAATGGTGCGGGCCGATGGGCATAGCACCGATGGCCAGCAAGATAAACGCCACCACACCAGACCAGTAGCTCCACATAGGGCGGCCCAGAAAGCGCGGCATGATGGTGTAAATAATGGCGATGGCAGGCACGAAGGGCAGGTAAACCGCAGGGTGGCCGTAGGTCCAGAACACATAGAGGAAGAACTGCACCGAGCCGCCGCGTGAGGGGTCAAAATACGCTACATCTGTCCACATGGCCCAGTCGCTGAGCAGGCCAAAACCGACAAAGCCGAGCGGGAAAACCGAGACCATGAACAAGAGGCCAATGGTGCCAGCCGCCCAGCCCATAAGCGGGGTGTTTTTAAGCCCGCCCTTGGAGGACAGCGCATTGCGAAACAGCACCGCCCCCGCGAGGAATTCCGACACCGCCACAAGGATGATGGCGACATGGCCCATCCAGACGTAATCATTACCGGTGCGCAGAGACATCGGCGCGTAAGCTGTCCACGTAAAGTCTGGTCGCCCGACGATGAGCAGCACGGCGGCGACGATCAAAACCCAATAGCTCGCCTGTGCGGCACCAGCCCAGATCAGGCGGTCATTGCCCAGAATGCGGGGCAGGATGTAATAGTTGATCGACACCACCAACGGGATCAGAAAGCCAAACACCATCACCATGCCGTGCAGGGTCATCAGGGTCATGTATATCCGCGCGCCTATAAATTGCACATCAGGCACCGCCAGCTCTGTGCGGAAAATAATGGCGAACATGCCGCCAAGCGCCAGCATGATAAACGCCGTAAAAATACCTTTCAGCGCAATATGCCGGTAATCATTGGAAAAAAGTATCTGCTTAAGGCTTAGCCCGCTCAGCAAATCTTCCGGTTTCCAATGGGCCTTTTCGCCCATTTTCGGGTCATCTAAACTCATCGAAGCCATTACGTGTTCTCCCCGTCATTTTCTTCTTCGCCATCTGTTACCACCAGCCACGCCTTCATTTGCGAGTGGCCAACGCCGCAATAATTCACACATTGAATAAGGTATTTGCCCGGTTCATCAGGGGCCCTGATCCACAATTCGCGCTTGTCGTCAGGGTCAATCTCGGCAGTGATCTGCGCTACGGGGATGTTAAACCCGTGGATCACATCATTACTCACGATTTTGAGCAGCACAGTTTCACCGGGACGCACCACCAGCGCATTGCGGCTGATCTCCTCTTCCTCGTTGATAAAGGCAAAGCCCCACTGAAAGGCGATCACGGTTACAACGCTATCAAAAGCCTCCTCGCCCAAGCCATCATAATTGCCAGACACCATTTTTTCTTCAGCGTTCAGGTCTTTTTGATAGGCGCTATAGGTGCTTGTACTCAGGCCGTCGGCATACCAAACTAGCCCAAGCATGATGCCGATAAAGGCAAATTCCACCATATAGCTTGGCTTCCACCGTCGCTTCATCATCATCGCGGCCAAGAGCATCACCATGCCCAAAACCGTAAACGACGCCGTTATCACCATCATTATGGCTTGTGGCCCCCATATTCCCAGCGCATTTTCCATGGCTTACGTCTCTCCCTAAATTGGGCGGGTTTCAGGCCCACCTTCATGTTTCTTTTTAATGGCCCCTTTAAACGGGGGCCGATTTCACATTACATCGACCGAAAACCGATACCCGCCGCCGCGCACCGTTTGGATGATCATCGGATTTTTCGGGTCTTCTTCAATTTTGCGCCGTAATCGGCTGACCTGCATGTCGATCTTGCGATCAAACGG
>JAJRRX010000263.1 GCA_024279075.1 Alphaproteobacteria bacterium
CGCGCCGAGCTGTTCAAGAAAAATGAATACGGCGCTTACCTGAGCAAGCTTTAAGCCACGCCCCCTATTGTAACCAAAGGCCAATACGTAAAATGCCGTTCAAAAACCTTATCCTCAACCGGTTAAACCGGATGAACGGGCATATGCGCGAAGTGCTAAAAGGGGCGATTATCGCCTTTGTTTTGCGCCTTGTTGGCGCAGCGGCGGCTTTTGCACTTAACGTCGTGATCGGGCGGATGCTGGGGGCCGGGGGTGCAGGGCTATACTTTTTGGCGCTCTCAGTGGCGTCTTTCACTGCGATATTGGCGCAGCTCGGGCTAAGAAACACGCTTTTGCGCTTTATTTCGTCGGCTGCCGCCAAAGAGGATGAGGCGCAAATCAGAGGGGTGTTTGCGCAGGGGATCAAGCTGGCGGGTATGGCCAGTATTGCCCTTGCGGCGCTGGTGGCGGCCACGGCTGGCTTTAGCGCAGACTATGTGTTTGATAAGCCCGAACTGGCCAGCCCCCTGCGCTGGATGAGCTTTGCGATCATCACATTTTCCATGATGACCTTGCTGGCGGAAAGCCTGAAGGGGCTAAAGCAAATCGCCCATTCGATGCTGGTAACCGGCGTGATTTACCCGCTTGTGGCGTTAGTGGTGATCTGGCCCTTGGCCAGTTTTGCCGGGCCAGCGGGGGCCAGCATGGCTTATGTTGTCGGCACGGGCGTGGCGGCGCTAACGGGGCTGTATTGGTGGCGAAATTCAACGGGGGCAGGGGTGGCTACGCCGATACCCTCAGCCCAGCTATGGGATAGCGCACGGCCTTTGCTGCTCACCAATCTTATTGTGCGCGGGGTTATCCCGATGGCCCCGATGTTTTTTATCGGCGCATGGGGCGATGCTGCCGATGCCGGTGTTTTTGGTGCGGCCACGCGCTTGGCCCTGCTGGCGAGCTTCTTTCTGGCAGCGGTGAATACCGCTGTGGCGCCCAAATTTTCGGAGCTTTACACCAAGGGTGAAATGAAAATGCTCGGCCATGTAACCCGCCGCTTTGCCCTGGGGATTACGCTTGCCACCAGCCCGCTGTTTTTGGTTTTGTTCTTTGCCGGTGATTGGGTGATGGGCCTGTTTGGGCCTGAGTTTACACGCGGCGGCACGGTGCTTGCCATTTTGGCGGCGGGTCAGTTGGTGAGCGCAATGAGCGGCTCTGTCGGGTTTTTGCTGATGATGAGCGGGCATGAGAAAGACGTGCGAAATGCGGCGCTATTTGCCACGGTGGTTATGGGGGTTTTGGCGGTTGCGCTTATTCCGAGCTATAACCTGATCGGGGCGGCGATAGCGGCAGCTGGGGCGGTGATTGGCACCAATGTGTTCTCTGCGGTTATGGTTTACCGGCGCTTGCATATCATCGTATTTCCGTTTTTAAAGGGCTAGCTATGAATATTGCGGAAAAAGATTTTTTGATCATTGCGGGCCAGCCAAAAGCGGGCACCACAACGCTGTTTTCATGGCTGCAACAACACAAGCAGATCACCGCCTCTATTGCCAAGGAAACGCGATTTTTTTTAGATGAGGGCTACCCGCTGCCGCGTGCGAGCGGATATAATGGCCACAATTTGCAGGCCTACGCCGAGGTGTTTTTACCGAGCGCGGGCAGCGTTTTTATGGAGGCAACGCCGGATTATCTTTACTGTAATACCCCGCTTGAAATCGCGGCTTTGCTGCCACGCGCCAAGGTGGTTTTGGTGCTGCGCGAGGCCAGTTCACGGGTGGTCTCTTGCTATCGGTTTTTCCAGCAGCGCGGCGATATTCCGAGCAGTATGAGCTTTGATGAATATATGAAAAAGCAAGCATTGGGGGCTGAAACTGCACAAGCCGATGTGGCTTTTCGGGCGCTCGATCATTGCCGCAGCGCGCATTACGTGGGGAGATTCAGGGCCGCCTTCGGGGCGCGATTGCTGGTGCTGGATTTTGAGGATGTGAAGGCGCGGCCAGAGGCGGTTTTTGCTGAAATTTGTGCGTTTGCGGGGCTGGAGGCGCCGGAAAGCAGTATCGATTTTGGTGTAAAAAACCGCACCTCGGTTGCCCGTTCGCCCGCCCTTATGCGGTTTTACAATCGCTTTCGCGCGTTTATTGCGCATAGAACCCAAAAAATGCCGCTGCTGCGCAAAATGCTCTCGCCGCTCAGCCGAAAAATTCGCAAAGGGTTGTTGCAAAATAAAGCGCCAGCACAAACGGAAATGTCGCCGGAAAACGCGGCCATTTTGCGCCAGATCGCGGAGGCTTAGGATGCAGCCTGAAAAGCAACGCCCCCCCGTATTTATCACCGGCCACCCGCGCTCGGGGTCGACCCTGCTGGCCTCGCTGTTTGGTCGACATAAAAACCTGTTATCGCTGCCAGAAACCCACTTTTTTCTCGCCTCCTATGCGGGCCGGTTTTACAAACGCGCGCAGGCCCGCAAGCAAAAATCGGCGTTTCTATCCTATTTGCTGGATCGAAATGTGCGCTTGGCTGATTTGGACGTGAGCAAAGACGAGGTGGCGCAGGTGTTGGAGGACACGCCGCACCCGAGCGAAAAAAACGTGCTGGATGCGGTGTTTGCGGTCAAACTGCGTGGGACCTCAAAAACGCGGGTGGTGGAAAAAACGCCACGCCATATCGAGCATATCGAGCGGATTTTGAAGTGGTATCCGCAGTCCAAAATCATCATCATCGTGCGGGACGGGCGCGATGCGATATCCTCCCTTTTGGCTGTGCCGTGGACCCATTCAAACCCGCGCCGCCACGCGCTTTATTGGGCGTGGTGCATAAAGGAAGCCGTGCGCGCCCAGAAAAAGCACCCAATGGCGGTGAAGGTCGTGCGCTATGAGGATTTGCTCGCCAAGCCCGAAGAAACCGTGGCGGCGCTGCTGGCTTTTGTCGGGGAAGATTACGACGCCGAGTGCTTAAATGCGGCGGCCAAAAGCACCGTCGCGCCTGGTTGGGAGGCGGATTGGAAAGCGGCCAGCACAGGGGCGCTTAACCCCGAAAACGCCTATAAGTGGAAGCGCGCAGAAGACGCTGTGGCTGAATCTTGGGCCGGTTGGATGCAGCCGGAGCTTGCGCTAATGGGCTATGAGGCGCCGAAAAAACGCGCGGCTTTGCCCCTTCGCCAATGGGCATATAACCACTTCTATCGCTTTTGGCGGCTCTATCGCACCCATATTTCCGAGCGGAAATACAGGTTTCGGACCTCCGGTTCATGATTGTGGTTTTGCAACTACTGGTCACCAACGCGCTTGCCCTTTTGCAATTCCGCTGGGCGCTTTCGGCTTTTGTGTTTTTTCTGGCATTTTCACCGCGCTCGCTTGGGTTGTCATCTAGCGGAAATGGCGCGGTGCTCACTTTTCCGCGCATTGCCTTTCCGCTTATTGTTTTTATCTTTGTCATCAGCCGCATTTATGAGCGTGGGAATGGCCACCGCAATGGCAATTACTTTTTGGGTGAGCCTGTTTTTAAAGCGATTTTTGTGTTTTCCTTGCTGCAACTCACCGCCTCCTTGGTTAATGGCGTTACGCCGGTTTATGCGCTGGATAGTATTTTGGCTACGCTGGTGGCGTTTGCGGTGTTTTTTAGCGTCAGCTCAGAGCAGACCTTTGACAGCATCCTCAAAGCTTTTTTGGTGGCGGGAGCGGTTACATTTGTAGTGGTGTTGATCGAATTTCCCGCCGCGAAGCCACTGCATTACGCTTTTGCCGATCAATCGTTGCTTGATCAAGGTGGGCTAAAAACCCGCGAGCGCGGCGGGTTTTATCGGGCGCAAGGGTTTTTTGATAACCCGCTGGGGCTGGCTGAATTTATTGTTTATCTGTTGCCAGTTGCGGCCTATAAAATGATGGGGTCGGTGTATAAATTTCGCTATATGGCTATATTTGCCGCGCTGTTTTTGATTATCCTTGCCACAGGCTCGCGCAGTGGCATCCTTGCTTTTACCGCCTCGGCGCTCACCTTTTGGGTCTCTTATAACTGGTTCAAAATGTCGGGCTACTC
>JAJRRX010000264.1 GCA_024279075.1 Alphaproteobacteria bacterium
CGGTATTATCAGGGTAAGCCAGCATTTCGAGCGAGGCTAACCTGTCGGCAATGCCAGTAACCAAACCAAGCTTGTTATTCTCGTTCAGGTCATCATAGGCATCAATGACCAGATTGAGGCTGAAGCTTTCTTTTGGGTCATCGGGCAGGGAGGCGATGTATGCATCATCAGCATTCCCCTCCCCCGCGGGTTGGTCATTGCTGGTGCCAGACTGAGCATCGGGCGGGTCGCGGCGCAGCCCACGGCCGTTACTGGGCCGAATAGAGCGGCTCAGGCTGGCCGGATTATACTGGAAGACGGTGATCGAGGGCATAACCCCCAGCAGAGGGCCGGGCTTAAGCTCGATCAAAGCGCCCTTCATCAAGAAGCCGCGTTTGCTATCGGGGTAATCAGGCATAATACTTTCCTTTCATCACCACGCCCCACCAACGAACCAGTTGCCATATTGCGCTTGGTTTAAGGTTTTCAGAGCGGTTTTGATTTTGGCTTTCCACTTGTCGTTTTTCTGGGGTGTGTATTTGCCACCATCTGGCAGGCTGTTAACCCCGACTCCGAGCTTTTCACTGGCGAGAAATTCGTAATGAACCCGCTCTTGTGCATCAAGTGCGGTATCAAGCTTGCCCCACATCAGGCCCACCATCCAGCTGTAGCTGGCGCGCATGGCCTCAAAAGTGGCGGTTTCCAACAGGCCAACCCCGCCCGGCGTTTTCAGCCCTGCATCGACCACATTTCTAAACCCTATGACAGATGAGAGATCATAATTCTCGTTTTTTGGCGCGTTTTTTATCAACTGCGCCCTGTGCTGCTTTACCTTTTTAATCAGTGCATTGCGGTGCGTATGCACCATGGTAAAGCCCTGCGTGACCGAAGAATTGGTATCCAGTGCATTGGGCACCGGCGATAGAGGCAGGTGCAAATTGCCGGTTTTGTGGGTCGACGTTGCCAAAGATACCGCCGGCATTTTATTGCCTCGATTGCTGGTCACACTCAGTTTTTCAAAATCTATCGCCTGATTTCCTGTGCCAAAGCTCTTATAAGCCTGTCTCGCCTTTGGGCGCTTCTTTTCACGGCTGCTTTTTACGACAAAGCCCGGAGTCCAATAAGAGCCGTCTTGGCCAAAAATATTGATCTGCTTGCCTTCATTGGTGCCCGCATAAAATTCAGCAAGCAAAAACTGCGGCAGATGATGGCTTTCGCGGCCGGTATTATCAACCGTTGGGCCGGATTTGTCCTTTTTGGTAAGCACCCCGTGAAGGTTGACCCGTAACCCAAGGCCGCCGCCATCGGTTTTTTTGTAATCCGTCCATTCCGGCAAATTGGCAGGCGCAAGAGAACGGGCGGATTTAAAGGCGTCAATAATGATTTTCCGGTCGTCTTTATGGATTTGAAATTTGCCCGTAACCGTGTCCCACTGTTGGCGCTCTGGAAAGTGGCCGCGATAGTAAATGCGGGCGTGTTTGAACTTGAAATCACCGACATCGGGATTGTCAGCCGCTATTTTGTCAAACAACTTATTGCTTTTGCCGCGCAGCCGCAGGCGGCCAATATGAACCCCCAGAATTTCAACTTCTGTAATTTTATACGGCTTGGTTTTGCCAAATTTAATATCAAGACTAATGCCGGATTGCTCATAAATATAGCCGGTGAGGATGTTCATATAAGCGCGGCTATTGAGTTGATAAATGTCCTTTGTGCGGCCTGTCCGCTTTAACTCACGCACTGAAAGAGTGGAGACGGCGCGGGCCACCAGCGCATCGGCATCGGCTGTTAATTGGTCTTTGCGCGTCCTTTTTTCAGCAATACTCACGGAGTCTTTCGCTTCCGCTCGCACCAGATTAATCCCCGCGCCGGAACCAAAAGGCGCGTGGCCTTTCCACATGGCGCTGTCCAGTTTTGTGCGCAGATCTTTCCGAAGCCGCTTGGCTTCTTCTAAAGCGGTTTTGGCAGAGGTTTTATTTAGCTTTAGGCCGCCCGCCAGGAGGTTTTCGGTATAGTGCCCGGCACCGACCTTGCCTTTTAAGGCCAGCAAGGCACCCTTTATGTCCGCTTTGTTAAACTTAGGGGCCAATGCGGTGGGGCCGATGCCGCGCACCGCGATCGGGCCATCTTCCACGGCGTTATTGCGCTGGGCCGCATGGGCCATTTGGTCGGCGGCGGCCTCGCGGGCGGGGTCAAATTGCACCCCGCGCCCGGGGCGGCCTTGGCTTGGGCGCTGGTCTGATGTGGCCAAGGGCGCCGCTTCGGGCGGGGTGGTTTGCTGCAATACATGCGCAACTTCATGGCGCAAAATATGATCGCTTTCAGGGCTATTTTCGCCCATACCTTCGCCAAAGTAAATATGGCTACCCGAGGCCAGCGCCTCGGCCCCGGTGCGCGATACAAATGCGTTGGCCGCAGCGCTATCATGCAGGCGCACATGGCTTAAATCATAGCCAAACCCGGTTTCCAGCATGGAGCGCATGGGGGCAGAAAGCGGGCGGCCTGCTTCATCGGGCAAAGCGCCGGGGTGTGGGTGGCGCGGGTCACCAGGCAGGTTAAAACCATCGGCTTGCGGAGTTGTGCCGGAGGTGGCCGTTTGGTCAGGAATAAGTGCTGGCACTTTAATATCAAAGGTACCGCCAACATCTTTGAACAGATTATTGACGTAGACTTTCAGATTTTCGACCAAATTATCGCGGCCAGTTTTAAACGGCTCATTGATCTTGCTGCGCACATTATCCCGCCATAATTTATTGGGGTCCGCATTTGTGCCTTTCATCAAATGCTCAGAAATCGCGTCGGAAATTTTTGAGGTCGCGCCCGAATATTTTAGCAAGCTATAAACAAATTTGACCTTTTTATTGCGAGATTTAGACAGTAAAAAATCGATCGCAACTTCGATCAGCAGCTCGGTTGGCACCACTTCATCGGGCAGTTCGATCTGCTTAATCGCCGCAAACATGCCGGACATGCGCTCGGAAAACTCCTCAAGGCTAAAATCTTTCTGCGCGGCAACGATTTGGCTTATCAGGTCGCTATTTTCCCCGTTTTCATTTATGGTAGCGGCTTCGTGCGCAATTATTATAGCCAACTCTGACCATTCGATATAGGTATCCAACCGCCCGATATGCGGTGCCAGAGTTGAACTTGAAGCCATTTTACCAGCGGCAGAATTAACCCCGATTCCCGCCTTTTTTTGCGCCGATTGCAGCGCGTCGATAAAGACAAAGCCAATACCGGCCAAAGATTTGGCCAGCACTTTATATTTTTTGCTTTTTTTGCCCTTTTTGGGTGGCATTATTTGCCTAGCCTGTTTGGTTTTGTGCTTGACGTTTATCTTTTCTAAGGCATCCATTGCCGTGCGGGCTCCACCTCCCCCAAAAAGCTCGGAAAACAGAAATTTCCATAAAAACGAACCATTTAGCTCATCCATAAAATCGTTGGAAATGGTGTTAACCAGCTCCAAAGGAATATCAATCAGGTCTTCTTTTACGTCGTTGAGCTCGCCGCTGGCGATCAGGGAGATGATATCGGCCACCATGCGCGCCACCATAAGCGCCTGCCCGTAGCCCGGCACAAACTCCGCCAGATCAAGCGCTAGCTCAACGCCGGCATTGATCATTTTTGTTACATCTTGCAGCTGGGCATTGCGAGAATGGGTATCTATCACCGCTGCCAGCAGCGCCAAAAGCTGGGTGTCGCCAGCGCGAATATCAACTGTGCGCAAACGCGATATCGTCTGCGTGCCATCCGCCGCTTTTTTGGTATTGGCAACAGAAATAGTCACCAACACGTCAGTGGCACCAAAACCACCCAATTGGCCGGTGGCTGACGGATCATTCGGGTTTTTAACCTCGGCGGTCGAGAGCGCACCTTTGTTAAATGGCGGCACAAAATCGAAGGTTTTGTGGATTTTATCAATGCGATAAAAGATCGGGCTTCGGGTGCCGAGGATGGTTTTACTTGGCAATTTTGCGCCCGGTTTGAGGGCAGGGTCCGCAGTGGCATCAGGTGATGCCGCCGCCTCTGGCTTTTCCCCCCAGCGCCAGTTTCCTTCCGATTTATTGGTGGCATCCTGGCTAGACCACAGCGCCAGAATGAAGGCCGAATATGGGCCGTTGGGCTTTATGTTTTTGGCCGAAAGCTCAGTATGCATCCCTTGGTTTTTATCGGCGTAAAGCGTCCAGGTTTTTTGTGATTTTGCGCGGGCCATCAGCAGCTTTTTCATCACCTGTTGCAGCTGCGCATAGCGCGCATCCAGATCGGTGAAGGCAGGGTCAAAGATCGCGAGCTTGCCTAAATTGGCCTTGGATTTTGCTTTTTTCTCGTTTTTGCCCAAGTCCTCCGCGATGCGCACGCCAGCTACAGAATCGCCTCTTATCAACGACACAGCCAAGGTGACAGGCGGCAACAAATACGAAATTGCATCATAATTCGGGTGCTTGTCCACCACCTTTTCGATCTCCCCGACCGTTTCAAGCAGCAAGGTGGCCAGTTGCATATCGCGGTCTTCGCGGGGCTGCACGACCTGCACAAAGGAGGACAGCATTTCGCCAAACATTTTGGGCAAAAAGATAGCCTCCAACTTGCCTTCCACATTGGTTAAAAAATCAATCAGGTTATCGCGGGCGATTTTTCGGTTAACGCGGGTCAAGGCCCGAAGCTGGGTGACCATTTCAGCATTTACCGCTTTTTGTTTGGCGCTAAAATGGCGGGCAAGCATGACTGAGAGCGCCTTGCCCTTGGACATTTTTTTAGCCCAGATTTGCAGCCGCAACAGCTTGCCCCATGCCGAAAGCCCCGAGAGCGATTCAGCGGCCAAAAACATATCCATCAGTGGCTTGAGCTCAGGAATACTGAGCAGCTCGGCCCAAACCAGATCTCCCCCGCGCAGGGCCCAAAAATACACGCTACCATTATCTTTATGGGTTCGAAATACGAATTTACCCTTAAAAATAGGCGCATCGGAAGTCGGCGCATCGGCGTTTCCAAAAAGCGCTGGCATCGAAGGATGGCGGGTTTGAATAATGTCAGCGGTTGAGGTTGTATCCTTCGGATCGATCACAAATATAGCATCCGGAGCCTCGTAAAGCTCAGGCACCGGCACCGCATCTCGTGCGGCTTTAAGCTTGTCATCAAGCGATACCGCACTGTGCTTACGCGCTCTGGCGTCTGCCTCAGAAATTTTGCTATCCTTAAACTCTTGTTCCGGCGGTTGCAGCAAGCGCTTATCCACCGCAGGTTCAAGCAGCGCGATTTCTTGCTTTAACACCTCAATTTCAGCCATTGTTTGCGTGAACTGGAAAAACCGAACAAGGTTTTGGGTGCTCATAGCTAGGCTTTCAACTTCGGGGGCTGCCATACCGGTGTTTGAAACAACCTGAATCCACTCCGCCTCGTCGCGCAGCTTGCTAAAATCAGCCCCTGCTTTCTTTTTGAACCCCTTAGGAATAATCACATAAGACAGGCCAAACTCCTTGGCAGCAAAAACGGTTTTAACCTTTGCAACCAAGCCGGCCTGCCCAAACTGATGCGCCCCAAGCCCCAGCGCATTGGCGATCTGAAACCGCGCTAACGCTACGCCCTCCGAGGTTGGCTCAACCGTTTGCTTGCTCATCCAACGGATCGCCCAATCGCTCCACACCAGCGCCGCGAGCAGGGTGTTGCGGGTATCCAGTATTTTGCCTTCTTTAGGTGCGGATCTTACGTCGGCTTTGGCCAAACGCCGGGCCATTGCCACGCGGTTTGCTTGTAGATTTTTAATAAATTCTTTGCGCCGGATGCCAAAGGCTTTAGGCGAAGGCAAGCGCGCCAGAAAGGCGGCTTGGCGCTCCATCGGGGTGCGGCTTTGGTCGCTCATACCCGCCACGCCTGCGGTTTTTTCGCTCATCAACGCAAAAAGCCCCGCCCCGTCTTTGGCCGCAAGCGCCTTGCTAACCACGTTAAAATAGGAGCTTATCTCCGAAACTTTGGCAACCTTTTTTTGCTTTATGATATTGTTAACGGTGAGGTTTGCAGACGTTGCTTGCGCCAGAGAGGTGGCAACCCCCAAAGCCTCTTTAGCCCCTTCATAAATCTTTTTGGCGGTCTCTCCGTAGCGGGCGGCCAAGCGCGCCCCAAATTCGCTAAAGTTTTCCTCAACACCGGTTTTTATGGTTTGGGTTTCGGGGTTGGCTTTTATTTTTTCGCTTGGGTGGGTGATATTAAAAAGCGGCCCGAGCCGATTTAAATAGCCAATATAGGGTGTGTCTTTCAAGGTTGTAGCGGTGTCTAGTCCAAACTGATTAAGGATAAAATCAAAGTATTCCTCTTCTTTCATTGCCGTGAGCAAATGCCTTTCTTGTTCAATCATAGACCCCAAAATAAACCCTTGCGCATAATTGAGCTTTAGGTGGCCTTTGGTGTCAGGCAAGGTTTTGAATATGGGGCTTTCATTGGGCAAGGTTGTGCGCGGGTCGAACATATATTTGCTGAATCGGTTTTGAAAGCCCACCCATGAGCGCCGCACAAAGGATGATTTTTCCTCATCCAAAAATAGCTTTGCGAGGGTTTTATGGTCGGCATTTGCGTTGAAATATTCGGAAAATTTTGAATTATGGGCAAATTGTTCGATATCCAGATTGCCCATCAAAAAAGTAAGCGCGCTTTTAAACTCACCGCTAAAAGCCATCAGGTCAAACGCAATGCAGCGGCCACGAAAGGATCTAAAGGGGTGGCGAGACACTGACTTTTCGAGAATAAACGCGGCCAAACGGGCTGAGGTGGCGGTTGGCTTGTTGAGTAGCAGCGGCTTTTCTTTAATCACATCCTGCAAGGCGGCAATATCCGCGGTATAATCGGCATCATTTGGATCATAGGCCTTGCCGCCAAGCATTTTCACCACAGTATAGCTCTGAAATAGTTCACTGCGAAAGTTATAGTCGGGTTTCTCTGGCGCGCGCTGCGGGGCCGCTTGGCCAGCATGCTGGGCCGCCCCCCCCGTTTGTTGTAGCGCATGCGCCGTTTCATGCGCGATCAAGCGCAAGCCGCTGGCTTCATGCGGGCGAAACGCGCCTTCGGCAAAAACCAAATGCTGCCCGGCGGCAAAGGCCCGCGCGTTTAGGCTGCGGGTCAGGGCATGGGCGGCAGGGCCAGTATGAATACGCAGGCCCGCAAGATTGGCCCCAAATCCGGCCTCCAACCGCGCCCGTGCTGTGGCGGTAAGCGCCGTGCCAGTGCCAGCATAGCCCGGCAAGGCCGCCAGCGGGCGGGCGCTCAAGGCATCCACCGGCCGGCGGTTGGCAATGCGGTCCACTGCGCGGCAGGCTTCAGCCTCAAGCTTCGGGTCCTCCGCCCGCCGCCCTTTTACGGCGGGTTTTAGTTTTAACGGTGCCTGTTTGGGTTGGGCGTTCATGATGCGCCCGCCTTCATAGCGCGCACAATCGCGCGCGAAATTGCTGAAGGATCTGTGGCCTCAGCAGCCGTAATGCTCACGTGCAGATGGTCAAACTTGCCAGAAACCCCCGCGCGCGGCAGGGTTTTATGTAGATCTTTTGCTACCGCACGCGCCAAGCCTCTGGCGCTGCTTTCATCGGGCGCTGAAAGGTGTAACCGTTTAATTTTGCAGGAGGTTTCAGGCATGGACACCCCCCAGCCGCTGCGCTTCTGCTTGGGTTAAGGCGCGGCCTTCTTTCATCAATTCATGCTCGGCTCCGGCGGTTAAATCTTGAGCCGTCAAGCCCGTGCGCCCGGCGCGCATCGCTTCAATCGTCGCTGTGCGCATGGCGTTTTTGATCTGTGCGCCCGTAAAGTCCAGCGTTTCGGCCAGCGCTTGGCAATTCGGGGCTAAAACCTCCGCACTTTGCGGGGCCAAAGCCTGCACCAGCGTTTGCCATAACTGGCAGCGCAAGCCCGCGTCAGGGCGCGGGAATTCAAGCACATAGCGCAGGCGGCGCAAAAAGGCGGAATCGATGTTATCCCGCCGATTGGTGGCCATAATACAGGTGCCGGTATAGGCCTCGACCGCCTGAAGCAACACATTGGTATCGCTGTTTAAATAGCGGGCGTGGGTGTCTGAATTGCTTGTGCGTTTGCCAAAAATCCCGTCGACCTCGTCAAAAAACAGCACCGCCGCATCGGCTTCGGCCTGCGCGAGAATATTTTGTAAGTTCTGCGCGGTTTCCCCAACATATTTTGAGATCAGCGCGCCGGTATCGACCACATAAAGATCAACCTCGAGCGAGGCCGCGATCACCTGTGCCGCCATGGTTTTTCCGGTACCAGAGGGGCCGGAAAACAGCGCAAACACCCCGCGCCCTTGCGGGAACAGCCGGCCCATTTCCGCTTGCCCCCAAAGGGTAGGCGAAAGCGAAATCTCGTCAGTGAGGCGATTGAGCGCTGTCAGAAGTCGCGCGGGCAGCACAATATCAGACCAGCCAAGCCGCCCCCGATGCGGGTTGATCGCAGGGTTTAACCGCGCCTGCTGATCCTGCCGTATCATCACCATGGCGGCGGAAGCCGAAGCGGGCTTGCGGCCAGAAATACGAGCAATTTCACCTATTGTGGCAGGTTTCAGGTGCAGCAAACGGTTTTGCTCAGCCGCTGGCCACGCGCTAAACCCGTCACATAGCCGCGCCCAAGCAAAAGCTTGGTCCGGCATTGGCAACACGCCGCAGGCTTCAATATGAACATCCGCGCCGTGGCGGTGCGGGCCGGTTTTGCCCGTGGCGGTCATATCAAATTGTAAAGCGAAACAAGGCTGGCCCGCAGGCAGGTGCAGGCCCTCGCCACCAGTATAGGCAGGCGGGCGCAGGCTCAGTATCGCCGCGCGCTCCACCAAGCGGACCAGCGCCAGCGCGTCTTGCTCAGTTAACCCTTCGAGATCAGCAAAAATCGGTGTGGTGCCCAAAGCACTGGCGACCTCTGCTGCGAGGCTGTGCCTTCCAGTGCCGTGCGCGCCGGAAAAGGTAAATACCAATGGCCCGCCGAGCGGGTGGGCCAGCGCCTTTTGCGCCAGCGCCACCAGTTTTGCAATCGGCCAACAGGGCAAAGCTCCCAGCGCCGCTCGCTGGCTAATTCTATCGCGCCAGCGTGGTGGTATAGGGTCGCCGCCCTCCAGCCAATCGCCGATGGTTTCATCCAGCACCAGCGCCAAAGGGGCACCCGCAGCCACCGCCACTTCGCTCAAAATATCCCACTGCACCAACAGGCCGCGCAAATGCGGGGCCGCCCCGCCCACAACCCGCCGCGCTTGCGCCGCGCTGATCGGGTTTTGGGTGCCAGCCCCGCACCAAAGCCCGTAAAACAGTGCCAAAAGCCGATGGCCGCCTGTGCCTAGGCCCAAAACTTCAACCATATGTTCCAGCCGCTCATGGCGGGGCGGGGCTGGTATCGGGGCGTGCTCAACGCGAGCAAACAAGGCCAAGGCCCAGCTTGTCATATCCTCGGCTTGTGCCGCTTCTGGCTTGGCGGTTCCGGTCATGGCAATGTCACCCATATCGGCGGGGTAGAGGCCCCCCTGATCAGCACCCGCACCGGCAAAGCCCGCCCGCGTAGGGCGGTGGCGGGGGGCTGAAAGCGTAGGCGTGTGTCGCTGTCAATGATAAATTCTCCGGCAGCAGGATTGGCCCCTGCGCCCAGTGTCAGGCTTTGCCCCAAAATGGTCATTGCGGCACCAGCGGGGGCAAAGCCCAGCCCATCAAGCGTAAATACGCCCGCCGCGCTTGGGCCAGCCACGCTATCGGCTTGCGGCGTAATGAAAAATGCCATCGGGTTGGACAAAAACTGCACTTGCCGCACACGACCATCGCCACCAGTTACACTACGGGTAACCTGCACTTTGGCGCGATACATGCCGGGTGGCACGGCGCGGCCCTCGGCTGTTGGCGCGGGCGAAACCGAAACCTCGCCATCCCGCATTTGCAACGCCCATTCGGCCCCCACGGTTACAGGGCTATCCCAACCA
>JAJRRX010000265.1 GCA_024279075.1 Alphaproteobacteria bacterium
AGCGGTGGTAATGGTCACAGGCTGCTGCCCCCGTTTCGCCGTTAATCACCTTGCCGTGCTGGGCCGCAAATCGGTCCCAAATCGTCGGGCCAGCACCGCCAAAGCTGTGGCCCTCTATCTGGTAAGCCGAGGTGGCCGCGCCAAAAAGGAAGCCCACAGGGAAATCTTTTCGGGTGATCATGCGGGGCCGGTGCTCTCGCCCACCATTAGCTCGGATTCCAACTGGGTATGGCGGGGGGATTTATCCTCCGCGACGATGATATCCAGCAGCATTTGCGCACAAAGCTTACCCGCTTCGTGCACCGAAGATTTGGTTGCGGTGAAAATAGGAATTTCGGCGCCGTTGGGCAAGTAAGACAGGGCATCATCATGAATTATCACCGAAATATCGCGGCCCATTTTCAGGCGGGCATCACTAATCGCACGGCGCACGCCAATGGCCATAATCATGGAGGAAACGATAAAAGCCGTGGGGGCATCGGCCCGCGCCAGCATAGAGTGCGCCGCCTTAAAGCCAAAATCCTCTGTCATCTCGTCGGAGACCATCAGGGCAGGGTTGGCCTCCACCCCGCGTGCGGCATGAGCGGCCAAAAACCCCTCCTTGCGGCGACAGGCAAAATCCATAAACTCTAACCCGTTGATCAGCGCCAACTTGCGGTGGCCAAGGTCAAACAAGAAGTTCGTCGCCCTCTCAAAGGAGCGGCGGTTATTGACATCAACCCAGGAATAATCGGTATCGCCATCACTGGCGCGGCCATGCACCACAAAGGGGATGTTCAGGCTCTTGAGCAGCGGAATGCGCGGGTCATTCGGGCGCGGGCCATGCACGATAACTCCATCTACCGAGGCCTTGGCCGCCAGCTCGCGGTAAGTGCGCTCCTCCTCCACATCGGGCACAACAGAGAGCAGCATATCGTGCTGGTTGCGCGAATATACTTCGCCCGCGCCTGCGATAAAATCAGCAAAAATCGGGTTCACAATCTCATGCTGGGTCGAGATCGGAATCACATGCCCGATGGCCATCGAGCGCCCCGTGGCAAGGCTTTTGGCGCGGGTATTGGCGCGGTAATTATGCTTGGCGGCGGCGGCTTTTACCCGCTCCCGCGTCGCCTCGCTAACCTCGGGGTAATCATTAAGCGCGCGGCTAACGGTGGTTTGGGACAGGCCCAAAATTTCAGAGAGGTTTTTAAGGTTCATATCCAAAGCGCTTTCAATTTAGTGAGGAGTATAACCGCGCGTCCAGAAAACGTCAAAGCGGTTTATTTAATATTAATAAAGCAACCTATTGACAGAATGTCGCAAATAATCGAGTTTGCAGGTATTCAAAGCGCTTTGGAAATGATTCCGTGTGCTTTCAAAAAGATAAACAGTTGGGCGCACTGGGCGCCCGTTCAGGAGGACTCTATGAAACATATTCTTTTAGCTGGCGCCGCCGCCATGGCGCTCACCGCCAGCTTGGCCCATGCCGAGCAGGTTACGGTTTTTGGCCCATGGCTGGGGCCGGATCAGGAAAACGTGGAAGCGGTGCTGGCGGCATTTGCTGAAGCCTCGGGCAATGACGTGCGCTATGTTGGCTCGGACAGTTTCGAGCAGCAAATTCTGGTTGATGCCGAAGCAGGCTCTGCCGCCAATGTATCCGTGTTCCCACAGCCCGGCCTCGCCGCCGATATGGCCTCGCGCGGCTTCCTTACGCCGCTTGCTGACGGCACAGCCGATTGGGTGCGTGAAAACTACGCCGCTGGCCAAAGCTGGGTGGACCTTGGCACCTATGCAGGGGCCGATGGCAGCGATAGCCTTTATGGCTTATTCTTCAAGGTCGACCTGAAATCGCTGGTTTGGTATTCGCCAGAAAACTTCGACGACGCAGGCTATGACATTCCCCAAAGCATGGAAGAGCTGATCGCGCTCAGCGACCAGATTGTGGCTGATGGCGGCACCCCGTGGTGCATCGGCCTCGGCTCCGGCGGGGCCACCGGCTGGCCCGCCACCGACTGGGTGGAAGACCTGCTCCTGCGCACCCAAACGCCAGACGTTTATGACGGATGGGTCAGCAACGAAATCTCGTTCAATGACCCGCGCATCGTAGCCGCGATTGACGAGTTCGGCGTGTTTGCGGGCAATGATGATTATGTCGCCGGAGGCGCGGGCGCTGTGGCCTCAACCGACTTCCGCGACAGCCCCAAAGGCCTGTTTAGCTCCCCACCGCAGTGCTACATGCACCGCCAAGCCAGCTTCATTCCGGCCTTCTTCCCTGAGGGCACCTCGGTAGGTGAAGATGCTGACTTCTTCTACTTTCCGGCCTTTGCAAGCAAAGACCTCGGCAAGCCTGTGCTCGGTGCCGGCACGGTCTGGACCATCACCAATGATAGCCCCGCCGCGCATGACCTCATGGCGTTTCTTGAAACCCCTGAGGCCAACGAGATCTGGATGGCGCGCGGCGGCTTCCTGACACCTCACAAAGGCGTGGATACCAGCGTATTTGGCGACCCGACCCTAGCGAAGATGAACGACATCCTGCTGAATGCCACCACCTTCCGCTTTGATGGCTCAGACCTAATGCCCGGCGGCATTGGCGCTGGTGCTTTCTGGACAGGTATGGTCGACTATGCGGGTGGTAAATCGGCCCAAGACGTGGCCGATGCCATTCAGGACGCATGGGATGCGTTGAAGTAAACCGAGCTGGCCCAGCACCCCGCTGGGCCGCTTTTTTGGAGGGGCGAATATGCATCCGGCACTGCAAGGCATACTCACGATTTTGGTCGGTGTGGGCGGCTGTGTCGGGTATTTTTACCTCTCCAACCAGTTTCTAGACAAAGTACTTTGCCCCCCGCGCGGCAAAAACGCAGGCCGGAATATTAACCGCGCCAATATCATCCGCCCTTGGCTGTTTTTGCTTCCTGCGCTGCTGGCGCTCGGCACCTATCTGGCCTATCCGGTTTATGAAACCCTCCGCCTTTCGCTGACCGAGCGCAGCACATTGCCCGATGGCAGCACAGCCTACGCATGGGCGGGCTTGGATAATTACCGCCAAATGCTCAATGAGCCGAAGTTCTGGGAAGCGCTACGAAACAATGCCATGTGGCTGGCCGTGGTGCCTGCGCTGGCCACCGGCTTTGGCCTGCTGGCGGCACAACTTACAGACCGCCTCAAATGGGGCAACATCGCAAAATCCCTTATTTTTATGCCGATGGCAATATCGTTTGTAGGTGCCGCCGTGATTTTTAAGCTGGTCTATGACATGCGCCCGATTGAGCAGGAGCAGATCGGCATCCTCAACGCACTTTACCTCAATTTTGGCGGCGAGGCCCCGATTGCATGGCTCACCGTGCCGTTCTGGAACAATTTCTTTCTGATGGCGGTGCTGGTCTGGATCCAAACCGGCTTTGCTATGGTCATCCTTTCAGCGGCCCTGCGCGGCATTCCCGAGGAAACCATTGAGGCTGCGATAGTTGACGGTGCCAACCCCTTCCAAGTGTTTTTCAAAATCAAAGTGCCGCAAATCAAAGGCACGATTATGGTGGTGTGGACCACGATCACTATCGTCGTGCTTAAGGTATTTGACATCGTGTTTGCCATGACCAACGGCCAGTGGGAAACGCAAGTGTTGGCGAATTATATGTATGACAAGCTGTTTCGCTCCAATGATTGGGGCGTCGGCTCGGCCAGCGCCATGGTCATCATGCTGCTGGTCACACCCATTCTGGTGTGGAACGTGCGCAATGCGCGCCGCGAAATGAAATAGGGGGCTAATATGGATATTGCAGGGCAAAAATCTAGCCTCTCATGGGCGGTGAATATCTCGGTGGTGCTGCTGGTTGGGCTGTGGCTTTTCCCCACCGTCGGCCTGCTTGTGTCGTCGTTTCGCACCTCTGATCAGATTTCGACAAGCGGCTGGTGGAAGGCGATGTTCCCCTCCGAGCAAAACCTGACCCTGCGCACCGATGCGCCCGAGCTTCAGGTGCAAGAGGGCAATCTCTACATCATCGAAGGCCGCCTATTTGCCCCCGATAAAGACGCTGTAATCTCGGAGTGGGGCGTGTCCTCGCGCGAGATCGACAGCTACACGGCAGGCGATACCGCCCCCCTGAAAAAGGGCGGCGAGGTTACCTTGCAGGCCGATGGCAGCTACCGGATGGAGAACACCGAGCCCTTCACTGGCACGCGCGGTACTCGCATATTCGTCACCGCCACCACCCCGCCGGAATTCACCCTGCGCAACTACCAAAACGTGCTGTTTGACCCGAGCAATTCCGAGGGCATGGCCAAGGCCTTCATCAACACCCTCACCGTCACAATCCCCGCCACCATCATCCCCATTGTCATCGCCGCCTTTGCCGCTTATGCGCTGGCATGGATGGAGTTCCCCGGCCGCGCGCTCCTTATCGCCATCATCGTTGGCCTTCTCGTGGTGCCGCTACAACTGGCGCTTATTCCGCTGCTAAAACTGCATAACGAGATCGGCATTGGCAAAGGCTACCTCGGCGCGTGGCTGGCCCATACCGGATTTGGCCTGCCCTTGGCCATATACCTACTGCGCAATTATATGGTTGGCCTGCCGCGCGATATTATCGAAAACGCCCGCGTAGACGGCGCCACCGAGTTCCAGATTTTCACCAAAATCATCTTGCCGCTGAGCTTCCCCGCGCTGGCGTCTTTCGCCATCTTCCAGTTCCTCTGGACATGGAATGACCTGCTCGTCGCGCTGGTTTTCTTAATTGACAGCACAGGCGATACTACCGTCATGACCAAACAAATTGTTGAGCTCCTCGGCACCCGTGGCGGCAACTGGGAAATCCTCGCGACTTCGGCTTTTGTCTCTATCGCTGTGCCCTTAATGGTGTTCTTCGCCATGCAAAAATACCTCGTGCGCGGCTTGCTCGCGGGGTCGGTTAAATAATGGAAAATTCGATGCATACAGCCCAAGCCCTCGCCCCCGAAACCAATGATAACTGGTGGCGCGGTGCGGTGATTTACCAAATCTATCCGCGCAGCTTTCAGGATAGCACCGGCAACGGCATTGGCGATCTGCGCGGCATTGTGCAACGCCTGCCCTATATCGCCAAACTCGGCGTAGATGCCATTTGGATCTCGCCGTTTTTCACCTCTCCGATGGCGGATTTCGGCTATGATGTCTCTGATTTTCGTGACGTGGACCCCGTGTTCGGCACGTTGGCTGATTTTGACGCGGTGGTGGAAACCGCCCACGCCCTTGGCCTCAAAGTGATGATTGATCTCGTCTTCAGCCACACCTCCGACCAGCACCCGTGGTTTGTCGGGAGCCGCAAAGCCGTGCCAAACCCCCATTCCGATTATTACGTCTGGGCCGATGCCAAGCCCGACGGCACCCCGCCCAATAACTGGCTTTCCATTTTCGGCGGCTCTGCGTGGCATTGGGAGGGGCGGCGCTGCCAGTATTACCTGCACAATTTCCTCGCCAGCCAGCCCGACCTCAATTTTCACAACCCCGTGGTGCAGGATGAGCTGCTCGACATCGCCAAATTCTGGCTGGAGCGCGGCGTTAACGGCTTTCGCCTCGACACCATCAACTTTTATTTCGCCGATCAGGCCCTGCGCGATAACCCCGCCTTGCCCGAAGATCAGCGTAATGACCTCACGGCCCCAAAGGTGAACCCCTATAACCACCAAGAGCACCTTTACGACAAAAACCGCCCCGAAACGCTGGGCTTCCTACGCCGCCTCCGTGCCCTGATGGATGGCTATAACGCCGCCGCCGTGGGCGAGGTTGGCGACAGCCAGCGCGGGCTGGAAATCCTTGGCGAATACACGGCGGGCGACGACCTGATGCAGATGTGCTACGCCTTTGAGCTGCTCGCCAGCCACCGCCCAGAGGCGGCAGACATTGCGGAAATTTTTGCCAAACTGGATGATGTGGCCACCAATGGCTGGGCCTGCTGGGCCTTTTCCAACCACGATGTTGCGCGCCACAAGTCCCGCTGGGGGCTAAGCGCTGCCGCCGACCGCTGCTTTGCCACCCTTCTGATGTGCCTGCGCGGCTCGGCCTGTATTTATCAAGGCGAAGAGCTGGGGCTGACCGAGGCAGAGGTGCCGTTTGAAGACCTGCAAGACCCTTACGGCATCGAATTCTGGCCCGAATTCAAGGGCCGCGATGGTTGCCGCACCCCGATGGTCTGGGAGCCAAGCAACGGCAATGGCGGCTTCTCAAGCAACGCAAAAACATGGCTGCCCGTGCCACAAACCCACCTGAGCCACGCTGCTTCCACGGCGGAATCAGACCCCGACTCGCTCCTGCACCACTACCGCCGCGCCATTGCTTTCCGGCAGGCGCACCACGCTTTGCGCGCGGGCGACATGCAGCTGCTGTCCAGCGATGGCGCGCTCACCTTTACCCGCACCTCAGGCGATGAAACACTGTTTTGCGCTTTTAATCTTGGCGACACCCCGCGCCAAACCGACCTGCCTACGGGCCAGTGGCAGCCAGTTGGGCGGGAGCTTGGCACTGCCGCGCTCCCGCCCGAAGGCGGCCTCACCCTTGAGCCTTGGCACGTTTTTCTTGCCACTAAAACATAGGAGCACATCATGGCTGAGCTGAAAATGACAGGCATTGCAAAGTCTTACGGCGATGTCAGTGTGCTTGAAGATATCAACCTCGATATCAAAACCGGTGAGCTGATCGTGTTTGTTGGCCCCTCGGGCTGCGGAAAATCAACGCTTTTGCGCATGGTGGCGGGCTTGGAGAAAATCACAGCGGGGGAGCTGGAAATAGACGGCGTGGTTGTCAATAACATCCCCCCTGCCGAACGCGGCATTGCTATGGTGTTCCAGTCCTACGCGCTTTACCCCCATATGACGGTGCGCGAAAACATGGCCTTTGCCCTGAAACTGGCCAAAAAACCGAAGGCCGAAATCGAGGCCGCAGTTGCCAAAGCCGCCAAGATTTTGCAGCTGGAAGATTACCTCGATCGCCTGCCCAAAGCGCTATCAGGCGGCCAGCGCCAGCGCGTGGCCATTGGCCGCTCGATTGTGCGCGACCCTAAGGTCTATCTGTTTGACGAGCCGCTCTCCAATCTGGATGCCGCCCTGCGCGTTGCTACCCGTATCGAAATCGCCCAGCTTAAGGAAAGCATGCCCGAAAGCACGATGATTTACGTAACCCATGACCAAGTGGAAGCGATGACGCTGGCAACGCGGATTGTGGTGCTGGCCAACAAAGGCATTGCCCAAGTCGGCACCCCGCTGGACCTGTATGAGCGCCCTGAAAACGAATTTGTGGCCCGCTTCATCGGCTCTCCTGCCATGAATCTCTGGCCGGGAGAGGTGATTGCAACAGGCCCGCAAACCCGCGTAAAACTGGCTGATGGCTGCGAGGCCATTTCAGACGTGCCCACTTCCGAGGGTGATATCGGTCTGAAGGTTAATGTCGGTGTGCGGCCTGAGGATTTGCGCGCCACAGAAAACACACCGGTTTTTACCGGCACAGTTGATTTCACCGAGCTACTCGGCGAGGTAACGCAAATTTACTTTGATGCCACCTCGGGCGATCCGGTGATCGCTAAATTGCCCGGCATTGTGCACGGGCTGCGCGGCACTCAAATCCGGCTAACGGCCGCGCCGGATAAGGTGCACCTGTTTGCGGATGGCCGCTCACTTCTATACCGCTAAGCTTGCGCGGTGGCCCAAAGGGCATATATCTAGGGTAGTTATAAGGAGGCCGGTATGCCCGACGACCAAGCCCCACCCCTCGAACCGGTAAAAGTGCCGCTGGTTAAAACACCGCTTACGGTGTTGCAAACCCTACGCACTGCGCGGCGTAACGTGCTGGAGATCATCCCCGATATTTGCACCAAACAGCCGATGGTGAGCGGCAAAACCGCGATGGTGCGCTGGCATATGGTGATGGACCCGACGGCGCTGCGCCGCGTGCTGAAGGATAATCTGGAGAATTATCCAAAATCCGACATCACCAAAAACCTGCTGCGGCCCGCGATTGGCGATAGCTTGTTTATTGCCGAGGGCGCGCATTGGCGCTGGCAAAGGCGGGCAGCGGCACCAGTGTTCTCGCACCGTAATATCGCAGCACTTGCGCCGATTATGTCTGCCTCTGCCGAGGCGGTTTGCCAGCGGTTAAAAGGGCAGCCGCAAGCCGATATGTTTGCCGAAATGGTGGCAGCGACCTTTGAGGTAATCTCCAATGTCACCTTTTCTGGCGCGGGCGAAATGGCGGGCGGTGATGTGCATGAGGCGATTGACCGCTTTATTGACCAGTCTGCGCGGGTTTCCTTGCTGGATATCATCGGCATTCCCACATGGGTGCCCCGCCCCTCGCGCCTGCTTGGCGGCAATCCGGTGGCCGATATGAAACGGGTGGCCGATGCGGCGATTGAAAAGCGTCGGAAGACGGGGGCGAAAGCGGTGCCGGACCTATTGGACCTTTTGTTGGAAGGCATGGACCCCGAAACCAAGCGCCAGATGAACAGCGCCGAGCTGCGGGACAATTTGCTGACCTTCATCGTGGCGGGGCATGAAACCACCGCGCTGACGCTGGCTTGGGCGCTTTACTTGTGCGCGTTTGATCAGGACGTGCAGGAAAAGCTATATGCGGAAGTGAGCGAAGTGCTAGGGGGCCGGATTGCGGGGCCGGACGATATCGGCAAGCTGCCCTACACCGAACAAGTGATCAAGGAGACCTTGCGGCTCTACCCACCTGCCTCGTTTATCTCCCGCACTGCGCAAGCGCCCGACGAGCTGTGCGGGCGGGAAATCCGGCGTAAAGATACCGTGATGCTGCCGATCTATGCGCTGCAACGCAATGAGCAGCTTTGGCCAGCGCCTGATACTTTTAAGCCTGAGCGCTTTGCCAAAGGCGCGAAATACGACCGCTTTGCTTGGCTGCCTTTTGGCGATGGTCCGAGAGTGTGCATCGGGGCGCATTTTGCGATGGTGGAAGCACAAATCATTCTGGCGAGCCTAATCTCGCGTTATCACTTTGAGCCGATTGATGGCAAAGAGCCAGTGCCGGAAATGGTGCTAACACTGCGGCCCAAAGGTGGCGTTTGGCTGCAAGTCACGCCCAGAAGCTAACCTGTCGCCTCGCTGCGCTCGGCTAGCGTGGTAAAAGGAGCGTTCCGTGTTTGATGGCCACGACATGCGCAAAGATCTGAGGGCGGCGCGAGCACAGTGTTACCTCTAGCGCAGGTGTTTGTGCGCCGCCACCGAGCGTAGCGAGGCGCGGTTCCGGTGCTTTTGCGCCGGAAAGTCAGGCGGCAGGACTATGATTTGGTTTGCTCATCGCCCAGAATTTGCGGCTCTGTGCGAGCTGCGCAGTCGCTGCGGGGGCAAATGCGGCAGGTGATGCCGATGGGTTGGGGGGCACCAAGATCTGGCAGCCAGTTGGCGAGCAAGGCGCGCTGCTCATAGTGGATGATCAGCATGGCGGCGTTTAGTTCGGGGGGGCGGCCAAAAGCAGGTGTAGATTGGACCTCGGCGATGGTGAGGCCGATGAATTTGTGTTTGCCGGGGAGTTCTAGCAGCGCCGCGACGGGGATTTGCGGGGTGGAGAAGGCTTGGAACAGGGGCCAGAGCGGGCAGGCATTACCGTGCCGGGGGAAGGCAAAATCGGCGATGGGGCGGCGGAAGAGGGCGCGGCCAGCGGCGTTGGCGACGATCAAGCCCATCGGCGGCGCGGCGGTTTGGGCGGGGTCTTGGAAGGCGAGGCGGCGGAAGGCGGTGTGTAGATCAGTGCCGAAAGCCTGCGCAATCGCGCTCGGGTTATAGTGGCAGCGCCGCGCTTGTTTGGCGAAGTCACTTTGCGGAATGGCTTGTGCATCGCGGGCGTAGTTTTGCAGGAATTCGGTCACGAGGCGGTTGGTTTCGGGGTTTTCTAGCGCGTCGTCATCCGCCATGATGCGGTTAACGATATAGGCGACTTCGACTGTGGTAGCGGGAGCTTCGCCGAGGTTATCGAGCTGGGGGAAGGCGTGGTTATGTCGGGTGAGAAAGCTGTCCAGCTCCTCCTGCGGGGTGGCAATGCCCGCTTTTGGGTCGGCTTTTTTATCAAAATACTGCACCAAAGATTGCGCGGAATCCGTTAAACGGCGGCTTTCTTCATGGATGATGGTATGGAAGCGAGCCTGCTTTTCGGGCTCGATGTCTTCGATGTTTTTCAGAATATTCGATGTCGAGCGGATGGCGGTGATGTTAGACAGCATCCCGTGCAGGCTTTCGGCCAAAAACGGATCATGCGTGAGTCGATCAGACAGCGCCGTGATCATTGCTTCTTGATCCCGTGTCTGGCGATACAGCGCGGCAATCATCTGCGCCCAGCCCGGAAATCGCCCCGCAAGCTCCTCGATCCCCACCACCTCGGCCCCTATCGTCGGGTGGTGGGCAGCGGCCTCATACAGGTCCGAAATCTTGGCCGAATCGACCCCGTCTGACAGGCTGGAGGCCGGGACATCAAGCACCCGCGCGATCGACAAAAGCACCTTGCCTGCTACGGCTCGGCGGTTGTGCTCGATCAGGTTGAGGTAGCTCGCCGAGATGCCCGCTTGTGCCGCCAGCGCTTTTTGGGTCAGCTTTGCTTGCCTACGTTGCTCGCGGATACGGGTGCCGGAAAGTGATTTTCGCATGGGATTCCAAACCTTTGCCGCAAAGCATTGAAAATTAGTTTACAGTATACTCATGTTCATTAACAATACCTTTACAAATTTTCGCTGTAAACACAATCTGTTATTGCAAAGTTAACAAAACCTCCCAGAATGACGCAGCGGCAACATAGCCGCACCGGTTCGCCGGATAAACCGACACGAATGGGAGGATATTCATGTCAAAACTTATAATGAACCGTCGTGGGTTGCTAAAGACCGGAGCCGCAGTTGGCGCTGGGATGGCAATGCCGACGATCCTAACGGCTGCTAGCCACGCGGGCTATACCAATGCCCCAACAGGCAGCACCGTTACGCTTGGCTTTAACGTGCCACAAACCGGTGCCTATGCTGATGAGGGTGCTGACGAGCTGCGCGCCTATATGCTTGCTGTTAAGCACCTGAATGGTGAAGGCGATGGCGGGATGATGAACACGTTCTCGTCCAAAGAGCTGAAGGGCAACGGGATTTTGGGTAAGAAGGTCGAATATGTGACCGGCGATACCCAAACCAAATCTGACGCCGCACGCGCTTCTGCCCAATCCATGATCTAAAAAGACGGTGCAGTGATGATCACTGGCGGCTCTTCTTCGGGCGTGGCGATTGCGGTGCAGGGCCTGTGCCAAGAGGCTGGTATTATCTTTATGGCGGGCTTGACCCACTCTAACGACACCACCGGCAAAGACAAAAAGGCCAATGGTTTCCGGCACTTCTTTAACGGGTATATGTCTGCGGCGGCACTCGCACCTGTTTTGGCTGACCGGTATGGCACTGATCGTAAGGCTTATCACCTGACGGCTGACTACACATGGGGCTGGACCCAGCAAGCCTCTATGGCGGCTGCTACCGAAGCCAAGGGTTGGGAGACCGTGGCCAACGTGCTTACACCGCTCACCACCACTGACTTCAGCTCGTATGTAGCGCCTGTGATCAACTCCGGTGCCGATGTGCTGGTGCTGAACCACTACGGTGGCAACATGATCAACTCGCTGACATCTGCTGTTCAGTTTGGCCTGAAAGACAAGATGGTCAACAACAAGAACTTCGAGATTGTTGTGCCGCTTTACTCGCGCTTGATGGCTCGTGGTGCTGGTGACAACGTGAAGGGCATCTTTGGCTCTACCAACTGGCACTGGTCCTTGCAGGATGAAGGCTCAAAAGCCTTTGTTCAGAGCTTTGGCCAAGAGTATGGCTTCCCGCCATCTCAGGCTGCGCACACCGTTTATTGCCAAACCCTGCTTTATGCAGACGCATGTGAGCGCGCTGGCACCCACAATCCTTGTGGTGTTGGCGAAGCGCTTGAGGGCTTCAAGTTCTCTGGCCTTGGCAACGGCGATGTAGAATACCGCGCCGAAGATCACCAGTGCTTCAAAGACGTGCTGGTTGTGAAGGGTAAAGAGAACCCGACCTCCGAGTTTGACCTGCTGGAAGTGGTGGAAGTAACACCGCGCGCACAGGTTGAATACGAGCCGGAGAACGAGTTCTTCGCTGGTGGTTCGCTGGGCAGCTGTAACGCTGGCGGCTAAGTTTCCCCCTCGGGAAAACCTTCCGGTCGCGCCTTGCGCGCGGCCGGCTTTTCTGCAAACGTGCAGAGCTTTTTTCATATAAAACGGAGCGGGCCGAGCTATGGACGCCATCCTTCTGCAACTTCTTAATGGTTTGGATAAGGGCAGCGCCTATGCGCTGATCGCTCTTGGCCTGACCCTGATTTTTGGCACGCTCGGCGTGGTTAACTTTGCCCACGGGGCGCTGTTTATGATCGGGGCTTTTGTAGCCGTGACCTTCTCCAAGCTGATGGAAATTTCCAAAGTGGTGCTGGACCCTGAAAAGGTGGATTTTCTCGGCAATCCGGCCAAGATCAAAACGCCTTACGTTATCGAGTGGTTCGGTGAATTTGGTGAATGGATGATCGATTATACCATTCCCATTGCGGTGCTGCTTTCGATTCCGATCATGATTATCATCGGCGTGGTGATGGAGCGCGGCCTCATCCGGCTGTTTTATAATCGCCCCCACGCAGACCAAATTTTGGTGACCTTCGGCCTTGCGATTGTGCTGCAAGAGATTATCAAAATCTCGTTTGGCTCTGAGTCCATCCCCGTAAATGTGCCAGCCGCCTTTGTTGGTCCTGTTGATGTGGGTGCGTTTTTCGGCTTGGATTTCTCTATATTTTACCCCTATTGGCGGCTGATATATATCGGATTTTCCGTGATCGTGCTGGCCGCTGTGTTCTCCTTCTTGCGCTTCACCACTTTTGGCATGGTGGTGCGCGCGGGCATGGCAGACCGTGAAACCGTGGGCCTCTTGGGCATTAACATTGATAAGCGCTTCACCATTATGTTTGGTGTGGCGGCGGCTGTGGCGGGGCTGGCTGGGGCCATGTATGCAGGGGTCAATAAGCCTGTATTCCATATGGGCATGGACTTCCTCGTGCTCAGCTTTGTGGTGGTTGTGGTCGGCGGCATGGGCAGCTTGCCCGGGGCTGTACTGGCAGGCTTTATGCTCGGCATTTTGGAGGCCTTTGCCTCTATGCCATTGATAAAAGATGCGATTGCAGCCGTTGGGTTGCCGAGCATTGACCAAATCATCATCTATCTGGTGGCGGTTATTGTGTTGCTTGTGCGGCCTCGAGGCCTAATGGGCAAAGCTGGCGTGATGGAGGATTAAGGGATGAACGTGATGAAAGACAGAATGACTCTGCTGATATTTGCTGCTGTGGTTTTGGCCGCTCCGCTTCTCTTCGCGCCCACGGGGGCCGCCTACCCCGACCTGTTGCAGCGCTTTGCGATTTACGGGATTTTTGCCATCGGGTTTAACATCCTGTTTGGCCTCACGGGCTACCTGAGCTTTGGCCACGCGGCCTTTCTAGGGGTTGGTTCCTATGCCGCCATGTGGATGTTTAAACTCTTGAGCATGAACATCATTCCAGCGCTCATTCTTTCGGTGATCGTTGCAGGCCTGTTCTCCTTGGTTATTGGGTATATCAGCCTGCGCCGCTCGGGAATCTACTTTTCAATCCTGACGCTCGCTTTTGCGGAGATGAGCTATAAGCTGGCCTATTCAGTGCTCACGCCCATCACCAATGGGGAAACCGGTTTGCAGTTGGACCTGGCAGACTCACGGATTATGGATGCGCCGATTGCGGAAGGTACTTTGCCATCTACAAATCTGTTTGGGTTTGAAATGAAAGAGGTGTTCTGGAACCCTACTATTTTGGGCTATGACCTACAATTCAACTACGGATTTTATGTCTGTGCCGCGCTTCTTATCCTGTCATTTTACATTTCCATGCGCATATTCCGTTCGCCCTTCGGGCTGATGCTGCGAGCGGTAAAGACCAACCAAACAAGGCTGAACTATACCGGCATCGCCTCTCGCCCCTATACGCTTGCGGCCTTTGTGATTTCAGGCATGTTTGCGGGCCTTGCTGGCGGATTATTGGCCACTATGGACCCATCTGTGGGGGCCGAGCGTATGCAATGGACCGTGGGCGGCGAAGTGGTGTTGATGGTGGTGCTTGGTGGCTCCGGCACGCTCATTGGCCCCGTGCTCGGCGCGGTTTTCATCCGTTATTTCAACTCGGTGCTGTCGCAAATCAACGAGCAAACCCTGCATGGCTGGTTTGCCTTCGGGCCGGATTGGCTGACCAATGCCATGGTCTTCATCGTCGAGCCGTTTGTAGGCAAAGGCTGGGAGCTAACCCTCGGGGCCCTGTTTATGATCGTGGTGATCTTCCTGCCCGGCGGGCTGGTAGACGGCGCAAAGCGCATTGGCCGCAAGCTTTCGGGTGCTGATAGGCGCGCCGCCAAAGTGGGGATCGCATAATGGGTATTCTTGAAGTTCAGAACGTCAACAAACGCTTTGGCGGTTTGCAGGCGCTCAACAATGTGAACCTGAACGTGGAGCAAGGCTCGGTGCATGCGTTGATCGGGCCAAACGGCGCGGGTAAGTCCACCTTCCTGAATTGCCTGATTGGCAAGCTTAAGCCCGATACGGGGTCCGTGAAGTTTGACGGTTCGCCCGTGCTTGGCAAAAAACCTCACGAGATCAACCAATTAGGTGTGTCTCGCGTGTTCCAAACCCCTGAGATCTTTACGGACCTCACAGTGTTTGAAAACGTGATGATCCCCTGTTTTGCCCACCGTGACGGCGCATTCAAGGTCAATGCTTTTGCCCGCGTGATGCGCGACAAAGAGATCCGCGCGCAGGCCGAGCATATTCTGGAAGATATGGGCATGAAGGAAAAGATGAACGCGCATTCTGGCTCGCTCTCAAGGGGCGATAAACGCCGGCTTGAAATGGCCATGTGCCTTGTGCAGGAGCCAAAACTGCTGCTGCTTGATGAGCCAACGGCGGGCATGGCGCGGGCCGACACCAATAACACCATCGACCTGCTTAAGCATATCGGCGAAACCCGTAAAATCACCAAAGTGATCATCGAGCATGATATGCACGTGGTGTTTTCCCTCGCCACCACCATTTCGGTACTGGCCCAAGGCGCAATTATTGCTGAGGGGCTACCGGACGACATTAAAGGCCACCCCAAGGTGCGCGAAGCCTATCTCGGGGAGGCCGAAGTATGAACGACACGAGCAACAAACCGGTTTTCTTCTCGGTGCATGATATTCACGCCTATTATGGCGAGAGCTACATCGTGCAGGGGGTCTCATTTAACGTGCACGAAGGCGAAATTCTGGCGCTGCTGGGCCGTAATGGCGCGGGCAAAACCTCGACCCTGCGAGCGATTGCGCGGCTGGCGGACCCTGAGCTAAAATCCGGCGAAATTTGGCTGGATCACCAGCCGCTGCACGAGATGAAAAGCTATCAGGCTTCGCAGGCGGGCGTGGGCCTTGTGCCGGAAGACCGCCGGATTATCCAAGGCCTAACGGTGGAAGAAAACCTGAAGCTTGCGCAAATCGCCCCGCCACATGGCTGGAGCATCGAGCGGATTTTTGAGCTATTCCCCCGCCTAAAAGAGCGCCGCAAGCAAGAAGGCACCACCCTTTCGGGCGGCGAGCAGCAAATGCTGGCCATTGGTCGCGCACTGGCTCGCGACCTTAAGCTATTGCTGCTTGATGAGCCATATGAGGGCCTTGCACCTGTGATTGTGCAGGAAATCGAGCGCACTTTGCGAGAGATCAAGGAACTTGGCATCACCACGATTATCGTTGAGCAAAACGCTGTGGCCGCGCTGAAGCTGGCGGACCGGGCGGTGATTCTCGACACGGGGAACGTGGTTTTTGACGGCACGGCGCAAGAGGTGCTGGACAATGAGCAGCTTCGTGAAGAATACTTGGCAATCTAGAAAATAATAGGACGCACACCATGACCGAAAAGCTTTACCCGCCGTCAAAAGAATTTGTCGCCAACGCGCATATCAACGCAGCGCAATACAAAGAAATGTATGAAGCTTCGATTTCGGACCCTGAATCGTTTTGGGGTGAACAGGGCAAGCGGCTCGATTGGATCACGCCCTATACACGCGTTAAAAACACCACCTTTGAATACCCTGATGTGTCGATCAAGTGGTATGAAGATGGCGAGCTGAACGTATGTGCCAACTGCGTTGACCGCCATTTGGAAACCCGTGGGGACCAAGTTGCGATTATCTGGGAAGGCGACGAGCCGGATCAGAGTAAGAGCATAACCTACACCGAGCTACACGAGCGCGTGAGCAAATTTGGCAATGTTCTCAAAGAGATGGGCGTTGGCAAGGGGGACCGTGTGGTGCTCTATATGCCGATGATCCCTGAGGCAGCCTATGCCATGCTGGCCTGCGCGCGCATCGGGGCCATCCACTCGATTGTGTTTGCCGGCTTCTCTGCTGAAGCACTGTCTAACCGGATTAATGCCTCTGAAGCCAAGGTGCTTGTCACCGCCGATTTTGCCCCGCGCGGCGGCCGCAAAACCCCGCTAAAAGCCAATGCCGATGCAGCGATGGCGAGTGTGAAACACGCCGCCAAAACCCTCGTCGTGGCCCGTACAGGGGATGAGGTTAACATGGTTGAAGGCCGCGATTTTTACCTACATGAGCTTGAAAAAACCGTTTCCGCTGACTGCCCCCCCGAGGTGATGAACGCCGAAGACCCGCTCTTTATCCTCTACACCTCGGGCTCTACTGGCATGCCCAAAGGCGTGGTGCATAGCTCAGGTGGCTACCTGACTTACGCCGCGATGACCCACCAATACACCTTTGATTATCACGATGGTGATATCTTCTGGTGCACGGCTGACGTGGGCTGGGTGACCGGCCACAGCTACATTATTTACGGCCCGCTGGCCAATGGTGCGACCACTGTGATGTTTGAAGGCGTGCCGACCTACCCAGATGCCAGCCGCTTTTGGCAGGTCTGCGACAAGCATAAGGTTAACCAGTTTTACACCGCGCCGACTGCGATTAGAGCGCTCATGGGCCAAGGCAATGAGTGGGTAGAAAAGGCGGACCTCTCCAGCCTCAAGCTCTTGGGCACCGTCGGCGAGCCGATCAATCCCGAAGCGTGGCATTGGTATAATGATGTGGTCGGCAAGGGCAAATGCCCGATTGTTGACACATGGTGGCAAACCGAAACCGGCGGCCACCTGCTTACGCCCCTTCCCGGCGCAACGGCCACCAAGCCCGGCTCTGCCATGCGGCCATTCTTCGGCATTAAGCCGATCATTTTGGAGCCTGAATCCGGCAAGGAAATCTCCAGCACTGAGGCCTCCGGCGTGCTCTGCATCGCCGATAGCTGGCCCGGCCAAATGCGCACGGTATGGGGCGACCATGAGCGCTACATCTCGGCCTATTTTGCCGACTATAAGGGCTATTACTTCACCGGCGACGGCTGCAAGCGCGACGCGGATGGCGATTACTGGATCACTGGCCGTGTGGATGACGTGATCAACGTATCCGGCCACCGCATGGGCACCTCCGAGGTCGAAAGCGCGCTGGTGGCCCACAAAGCCGTGGCCGAAGCCGCCGTTGTTGGGTATCCGCACGATATTAAAGGGCAGGGCATTTACGCCTATGTGACCCTGATGAACGGGGTGGAACCAACAGATGAGTTGCGCAAAGAGCTTGAAAAGTGGGTGCGCACCGAAATCGGCCCGATCGCCAAGCCAGACCTGCTGCAATGGGCCCCCGGCCTGCCCAAAACCCGCTCCGGCAAAATCATGCGCCGCATTCTGCGCAAGATCGCCGAGAATGATTACGGCAGCTTAGGCGACACCTCGACGCTGGCAGACCCATCGGTGGTGGACGAGCTGATTGAAAATCGGATGAACCGCTAAGCCAAGCCGCCTGACGGGTGCCTACCCGTCAGGCTCTTTCGCCGCGAATTATCGCGTGAGCGACATAAACAATTTGGGGAGCTTTTCGGGCAGGCTTTCCACGCGATCAATCACGGTAAAGTTGTTTCGGCCAAAGATTTCGGCGACATAATCATCCGCATTCGGGTCGAGGCTGATGCAATAGGTGGTGACGCCTTTGCTGGCCAATTCGCTGACCGCGATATGGGTGTCATCTTGCAGGTATTTCGGGTCCGCGACGTCAATATCGTGTGGCTCGCCATCGGTTAGCACCAGAAGCAGGCGCTTTTCTTCCTTCCGGTTGGCAAGGTAGGCCCCTGCATGGCGCAGGGCGGCGCCCATGCGGGTGGAATAGCCCGCTTTCATGCCAGCAAGGCGGGCTTTGGGCGCATCGCCCCACGGCTCTTTGAAGCCCTTGAAGTGGGAATAGCTAACCTCGTTACGGGTGTTGGAACTAAAGCCGCCAATCGCCAGTGGGTCGCCTAAAGCTTCTACGGAAGAGGCCAGAAGCGCCGTGGCTTCCTGCGAGAGTTGCAGAATGGTGCTTTCCGCGCCTTGCGGCACCTCGTTGATTGATTCCGAGAGGTCGAGCAGCAGCATCACGGCAATATCACGGCCATCTTTGACGTGGCTTTGCATGATGCGGGTGTCCGGCGTGGAGCCGATTCGATAATCAATGGCGGCGCGAATGGCGACATCCAGATCAAGGTCATCGCCCTCGTTCTGGTAGCGCACGCGCTTGCGTTGCTGGGGTTTTAACAGGTCGACGATCGCTTTAAGCTGGGTCAGCAGGCGCTGGTGTTTTTCCAGTAGCGTGTCGATCTCGGCCCCGTTGCCCTGCTCGGCCAAGCTTTCAAACACCGTCACCCAGTCGGGCCGGTAGCTTTGCAGCTGATAATCCCACTCGGGGTAAAAACGCGGCGGCAGAAGCCCGTCATCTTCCTCGTCAACCCGCGCCTGGGCACCGTGGTCAGAGTGAAAATCATCCTCTTCCTCGGCTTCCTCAAGGAACATCCAGAGATAGCGGTTATCATCGCGATAGCTAACTTCGGTATCCTCAAACCACACGTTGGGCTTACGAAAATCATGCTCGTAATTCTTGGCCAGCCAGCCAACGCCGAGGTCCACCGCCAGCTTGGGGTCGTGGGGGTCTGCCGCGAAGCGTTCACGGAATTTTTCGACGAATTCCAGCAAGGAAGGCTCGGTATAGCGGTGCGCGGGGTTGAGCATGGCGTAAGACAGCATCGCGAGCTTGTGCCGGATGCAGGCCCAGCCGGAGGGGCAAGAGCCAGGCACCGGAATGGGGTGCAGCGACACCCAGAGCTTGCGCAATCCGGGGTATTTTTGCATGGCAAGATGCTCAACGCGGGCATCTTCAAAGACTTCGATGGCGATGTGTTGAAACACGCTGAAGTTGTCAGCTAGCAGGGGCTTTGTCCACGCGCGGTGGGCCAGCATATGCGCGAGGAGGGCGTAGTAGCGGTCTATGCCTTTAACCGTGCCGAGGTCTTCGTAAACATCGGGGATGTGTAGCCCTTGCTGGTCATAATGCGGCTTGGGTTTGCGGTCGGTTTCCAGAGCTTCGGAATAGGGGCGGAAATCCTCGTCTGACTCGAAAAACGCGCGCTGAAACATGTGAAGCTGCCGCTCGGCATCCATGAAAAGCGTGCCGGAGCGCTGCTTGACCAGCATCGCTTTGCTGTCCGCGCTTGTCAGGCTGAAATAGTCCGGCAGGCGGTGGGGGTAGTCGCGATAGACGTTCATGCCATACGCGACCCACGCCTGCACGGCGGGCAGCGAGAGCTGGGCGAAAAGATAGGGCGCGCGGGCCAGCAGCGGCGCGGTGCCGTCCTTCGCCTCGGCCACCATTTTGCGGATCATGCGGAGCCAGATGCGGAGGAGGTCGGCATTATCGAGCCGCCGCGCGACCTGCGCCAGCGTGCCGAGAAACGGGCCGATAGAGCCACGCACGGCTTCCTTGGAGAGCAGGGTGCAGATATCGGCGACCTCGGGCAGAATGGCTGTATCAGAATGCTTCACGACTTCCGGCATTTCATCGAGGTAATAAAGCGGCAGTTCAATGCCTCGGCCCAGCGCGCAGACTACATCGGTGCCCGCAAGCCACGCATGCAGCGCGTCCTCGTCCATCACAGCTTGCGCACGGCCCAGCGCCGCTTCAAAGATCGCGTCGATCTTGGAAACGGTGCAATTGAGCCGGTCACGCCAGATTTGGGCCTCAGGTTCCATTTATCCGATGATCATCTCAACGGCGGCATCCAGCGTGGCGCGGATGTCGGCGTCGTCGGTCAGCGGGCGCACCATGGCCATTTTGCAGGCCTCCACAGGGGCAATGCCGCCCTTAATCAGCATAGCGCCATAGACCAGCAGGCGAGTGGAAATGCCCTCGTCAATGCCGTGGCCCTTCAGGTTGCGGGCCTTGTGGGCGATCTCGACGAGCTTCAGCGCCGTGGCCTCTTCCACCCCGCCTTCGCGGGCGACAATCGCGGCTTCATCTGAGGCCTCGGGATAGTCAAAATCAAGCGCCGTGAAGCGTTGCTTGGTGGACTGCTTGAGGTCTTTCATCAGGCTTTGGTAGCCTGGGTTATAGGAAATCACGAGTTGGAAATCGGGGTGGGCCTCTAGCAGCTCGCCCTTTTTATCCAGCGGGAGAACGCGGCGATGATCTGTGAGCGGGTGGATAACCACGGTGGTGTCTTGGCGGGCTTCCACCACCTCGTCAAGGTAGCAAATCGCGCCAATGCGCGCCGCAACGGTCAAAGGGCCATCTTGCCAATTGGTGCCATTTTCATCGAGCAGGAAGCGGCCAACGAGGTCCGCTGCCGTCATGTCCTCGTTACAGGCCACGGTGATCAGCGGCTTGCCGAGCTTCCAGGCCATATATTCCACAAAGCGGGATTTACCGCAGCCCGTGGGGCCTTTGACCATCACTGGTAGGCGGGCGGCATAGGCGGCTTGGTAAAGCTCTATTTCCGCGCCGGTGGCATGGTAAAACGGTTCGGTTTGGATGGTGAATTGCTGCGCGTCGGTCATTGGATTTCCCCTGATCTTTATAAAAAAGCCAAGCGCCTTGGCTCATTAATAAAGGTCGCCTGCGCCGCTGATAAGCGGCGCAGGGATATGCCTATTTGTGTGCGCCGAGCTTCTCGCGCCAATCCGGATAAATCGCATCCGCATCAGAAGCAAACGACGAGAACGCGCCTGCCAGCTCCGGGTGCTCTTTGGCGTATTCAACCAAATCCACACCTTCTTGCCAAGCCTCATAAGACTGGCGCAGCGATTTAGCGCCTGCCACAATGCCGTCTTTATGGCCCAAAGCGCCGCCGCCGGAGGTTTGGATCACGTTACAGTGGCCGAGGTTATCAAAGAAGCCGGGCAGGCGCAGGGCGTTCATGCCGCCGGAAATGATCGGCGCGGTGGGCTTCATGCGCTCCCATGGCTGGGTGTAGTGGGTGCCAACGGAAACATCGTCAATCAGCACGTCAGCGAGCACGGTGTCGGAGTTATAGCCCTCCATTTTGCCAAAGCCCATGGTGCCTGTGTGAATGCCCGAAGAGCCGGCCATACGTGCCCATTTCATGTGGGCAAGTGCTGTGTAACCACGGTTGCTCTCTTCGCCCGTAACCATGCCGTGGCCCGCACGGTGATAGTGGATAAACTGGTTGCTAAAGTGGCGGCGCGCGGTGGTAACCATGCCTGTGCCACCTACAAAACCGTCAACCAAAAGCGCTACGTTTTCGGCCATGCTGCCGAACTGCTCCAGCACATATTCGCCACGGGCCAGCATTTCATCATGGCTATCAGCGGTGATGTTGGCCGAGAAAATCTTGCCTTGGCCGGTTTCGTCCATCGCGCGCTTCATGGCGTCTACGACTAGCGGAATGCTTTCCCGCATTGGGGCGTAAACTTGGTTGCCCTGTGGCTCGTCATTTTTAATAAAGTCGCCGCCGAGCCAGAACTGGTAGCAGGCATCCGCAAATGGTTTAGGCCGCAGGCCGAGCTTTGGCTTGATGATTGTACCCACAACCATGCCGCCATTCTCAAGTGGACGGCCCAGAATGCGCCACATGTCCTGAATGCCCTTGGAAGGACCGTCAAACAGGCGCAGGAAGTTTGGCGGCACGAAGAAGTCGAGCAGCTTGGCATATTCAACGTCGCCCATGGCTTGGTTGTTGCCGATCATACATGTCATCAGCGAAACCACCATGGCGCGGCCATCGGTTATGTTACGGTCAAACAGGTCAATCGGAAAAGCGACCTTCATTAGCTCTTTTTCTTCGTCAACAGCGTAGCAGATCGCATCAAGGCCCATGGCGAAGTCATCAGTAGTGGTGGTGGCCACATTGGTGCCTGTTGAGCTTTCGGCGCAAAAATGTGCGGCGGTGCCAACATAGTCAAAGAAACCAGCGGCGGGCTTCATTTTGTACGCGGCGAGCACGTGCTTGCCATTGGCAATCAGGTCCTCTTCCTTGAGCGTCAGATCGCTATAACGGCTTGTTTGGTCTAGCATGTTTTTCTCCCTTAACAGTGCTGATTCGATATCTTCAAGAATTCTGATATGTTTTTAGGGGGAGGCCGTTATAGAGTAAAATTGATTGTTTCTATTGCTTGCATAGATATTATCTATATATTGACAGGATGACCGAGCTTACCCACAGCAATATCGCCCAAAGCCTCACCCTGCGGCAGCTGCAAATATTCGAGGCTGTGGTGCGCCTAAAGGGCTATACCAAGGCCGCCGAGGCCTTGCACCTCTCGCAACCCACTGTCTCGATGCAGATCAAAAAACTATGTGAAACCTTAGGCTTACCGCTTTTGGAGCAGGTCGGGCGGCAGGTCCACCCCACCGCCGCTGGCCGTGATGTTTACACCACTGCGCAGGAAATCCTTGGCGGCGTTGTGGCGTTAGAAGACATGGCCTCGGCCCATCACGGGGTCATAAAAGGCGACCTCAGCCTCGCCGTGATCACCTCCGCCACGTACTTTATGCCGCACCTTTTGGGCGCGTTTATCAACCGCCACCCTGATTTGCGGCCTCGCCTGACCATCACCAACCGCGCCAAGGTGCTGGAGCGGTTGCGCTCAAATCAAGATGATTTGCTGATCATGGGGCAGGTGCCAAAGGAAATAGCGGTGGAGGCCCACCCGTTTATTGACAACGAAATGATGGTGGTTGCGCCGCCTTCTCACCCCCTGCTCGGGCAAAAAAACATCACCCTCGCGCAGCTCGCAAAGGAGCGCTTTCTGGTCCGCGAACCCGGCTCCGGCACCCGCCTTGCCGTGGACCGCATGTTTGCCGAGCACCACGTTTCCATCGAACCATTCATGGAGCTGGGCAGCGCCGAGGCCATCAAGCAAGGCGTGCTGGCGGGGCTAGGAATTTCGGTGCTATCCAAACGCAACATCGCGCTGGAGCTGGAAAACGGCCATATCGCGGTGCTGGACGCGGCCCATTTCCCGCTGGTGCGCCGCTGGTATGCGGTGCATTTGCGCGGCAAAAAGCTCTCCCTCGCCGCGCGCTCGTTTTTGGAGTTTATCCTAACCGAAGCCCCCTAGCCTTTGGCCACAATATGCACCGAGGTCGGGAACGGAATGTCAATTTTTTGTCGATCAAATTCTTCCTTGATCTCGCGTAGCATGGCAAATTTCATGTTCCAGAAATCATCGGCCATCGCCCAAACCCGAATGGTGAAATCAACCGAGCTATCGCCGAGATTAGTAACTTTCACAAACGGCGCGGGGTCACTCAGGGCGCGCTCATCGGCCTCAATCACCTTACACAGGGCGGCCTCGGCTTTTTTCAGGTCGGTGTCATATGAAACGCCGATGACAATATCGCAGCGGCGGCGGTCATAATACGAGTAGTTTTTGATCGAAGACGCCCAGATATCGCCATTAGGAATGGTGATTTGGACGTTGTCAGAGGTCGCGATTTCGGTGGTAAACAGCGTGATCGCCTTCACCGTGCCGGAATGGCCGCCCACATCAACATAATCGCCGATTTTGAAGGGCCGGAAGCCCAGCAGCATCACCCCCGCCGCGAGGTTGGAAAGCGTGCCTTGCAGAGCCAAGCCAATGGCGAGGCCAGCGGCACCGAGCAGAGCCACGAGCGAGGTGGTCTGGATACCAAAGCGCGAGAGCACAAACACAATCGCGATGGCTAGAATGGCGTATTTTGCGAGGCTGGCGAGGAACAGGAAGAGCGTGTCGTCCAGCTCCTCGTATTTTAGGCCCATCTTGTTGATCTGCCGTTTGGCGACGCCCGAAACCCAGAAAGCGCCGATCATAATGGCCGCGGCTATTACCACGTTCAGGCCAAGTTGAAGATACCAGTCTAAGTCATCAAACATCTATTTTTCCTTGGTTAGTTCCGATTTGCCCACGATGGAGCAGGAGGTGGTCAAGTATCACACAGGCCATCATCGCTTCGCCCACGGGCACGGCGCGGATGCCCACACAGGGGTCATGCCGCCCTTTGGTGATCAGCTTTATCTCGCGGCCATCTTTGGTGACAGTCTTGCGCGGGGTGAGGATGGAGCTGGTCGGCTTCACCGCAAAACGGCAGACAACATCCTGCCCCGTGCTAATGCCCCCCAAAATCCCGCCCGCGTGGTTGGAGCTAAATTCGACCCCATCCGGCCCCATGCGCATTTCGTCGGCGTTTTCCACGCCCGTGAGCATGGCCGCACTCATCCCCGCACCAATTTCCACTGCTTTCACAGCGTTGATAGACATCATCGCCGCAGCAATATCCGTATCCAGCTTGGCATAAACCGGAGCACCTAGCCCCGCAGGCACGCCCGACGCAACCACCTCAATAACCGCGCCAACCGAGTTATGATCTTTACGTAAGCCATCCAGATACCCCGCCCAATCCTCGGCGGCCTCGGCATCGGGCACCCAAAACGGGTTGCGCTCTATTTCATCCCAGTCAAAGCGCGCACGGTCGATTTTCCGGTCGCCTATCTGCACCATATAGCCCTTGATTTTAACATCCCCAAGCAGGGCCGAGATGGCTGCGCGCGCAAGGCCACCCGCTGCCACACGCGCCGCCGTTTCGCGTGCGCTAGAGCGTCCGCCGCCACGGTAATCTCGGTTTCCGTATTTGGTGAAATAGGTATAGTCCGCATGGCCGGGCCGGAAGCTCTGGGCGATCTCACCATAATCTTTCGAGCGCTGGTCGGTATTGCGGATCATCAGCTGCACCGGCGTCCCCGTGGTTTTGCCCTCAAACACGCCAGACAAAATTTCCACCTCGTCAGCCTCTTGCCGCTGGGTGGTATACTTATTCTGCCCCGGTTTCCTTTTATCCAGCCACTGCTGAAGCATGGCCGCATCCACCGGCACATTGGGCGGGCAGCCGTCTACCGTCGCGCCCAGCGCTGGCCCGTGGCTTTCGCCCCATGTGGTGACCCGAAACAAATGGCCAAAGCTGTTCATTGACATAGCTTACTCCCTTTGCCCCTTAATAGCCCAAGCCCGCCAGCGGCAAAACCCCTATTTAGCGCGGCGCTCGCGCCACACCACAAACAGCCCGCTACCGATGATAATAGCGGCCCCTACGGCCACCCAAATATCCGGAAACTCATCAAAAAACAATGCGCCATAAAGCGTGGCCCACAGGATTTGCGTATATTGCACAGGCGCGATCAGCGCTACTGTTGGTGCCAGCCTATAGGCGGTAATCACACATAACTGCGCGCCGATAAACAGCACGCCCACCACGGCCAACGCACCAACCTGCCCAAGGCTCATCGGCACGAAGTTTGAGGGCAGCATCGTGCCCATTACGGTTATCGCCGCTAGCGCCGGAAATAGCATCAGCACCACGCTGCGTTCTTGATTGCCGATTTTGCGCATAATTACCATTGCCAGAGAGGCCGCCAGCGCCGAGGCCAGCGCCGCAAAATGCCCCGGCTCCAGCGCCACAATGCCCGGCCTAAGCACCACCAGCACTCCCGCCAAGCCCACCACCACCGCCGCCCAGCGCGGCAGGCCCACATGCTCGCCCAATAGCGGCACCGACCATGCG